>VGJL01000022.1 GCA_016867495.1 Candidatus Eisenbacteria bacterium
GTGGCCGAGAAGAACCCGCGCGGGATGAGCTTGCGCATTGACGACTTGGTCGATGAACGTCCCCAGGTCGCGAACATAGTCCTCGAATCTCTCGATGTGGCACTTGTCGCGTTCGCCGCCAAGCAAGGAGGACGAAAGACCCATTCCCCGATGATCCATCAGATAGAAGGAGTACCCGCTCGCGCGCAGATCGTAGACCAGCTCCGCGTACTTCAAGATGGACTCGGACTTGCCGGGCAAGATCACGCACGCGCCCCGCTCCGACGTCGCCTTGAGTGCCGCATAGGCGATGCTCGCGCCGTCCTCTCCCGGGAAGAAGCCGAATTCGCCCGTCTCGAAGTAGGGCAGGATGTCCTCGCGATAGGACTGTTCGAAGCGCTGTTCCGAAACCGAGTGAGCGGCAGAGCAGATTGCGGCGAGCGCGATCCACAGCAGAGGCGCGGCCTTTACGACGAATGACATCATCAGTTGTCAAGCAGGCCGCGCAGGTCGCGCCGCAGGATCTTTCCGGTCGGGCTGCGCGGAATGCTCTCCAGCCGTACGATCTTCCGCGGAACCTGATACGGCGCCAGGGATTGCCGGCAATGCGCACGCATGCGCGCCTCATCGAAAGCGGTATCGCCGTCCATTTCGACGAACGCGACTGGAACCTCGCCCCGATCAGGGTCGGGGATGCCGATCACGGCCGAGCTCTGAACGCCGGGATAGAGGTCGAGCACCTCCTCGATCGTTCGCGGCGAGACGTTTTCACCTCCGATCACCATGAGCTCCTTGATGCGCCCGGTAATGAAGAGGAGACCGTCTTCGTCGATGTGCCCGAGATCTCCAGTACGGAGGAATCCGTCCTCGTCGAGAGCCGCCGCGGTCTCCGCACCCGCTTTGTAGTAGCCCTTCATCAGGTTCGGTCCCTTGATCCGCACCTCACCTTCCTGATTCGCGCCCAGTATCTCTCCGGTAAGGGAGACGATCCTCTCCTCGACGCGCGGAAGCGGGGGGCCGACCGAATGCCGCTTGTGATCCTGCGGACGGCACCAGTTCGCCACGGGCGACAGTTCCGTGAGTCCGTAACCTTCATTCAAGGTGACGCCGAAGCGCTCGCGGAATCCGTCGAACACGCGCTGCGGCAATGGCTCGCCGCCCGAGACGAGAAAACGCACCGACGAGAAGTGCTCGGGGGTCGCGCTCTTTGCGTTGAGGAGTCCGTTCAGCATCGAAGGAACCGCGAGAAGAATGTGAGGGCGATGCGCGAGCATGAGTTCGAGAATCCGCTTGGGTATGAAGCGGGCGGTGTAGACCGCTTTCGCGCCGAGCCAGAGAGGAATGAGCGTGAGGACCGTCAGGCCGAAGCAGTGGAATTGCGGCAGGACTCCGAGGAAAACCGTTCGGCGAGGCAGGCGCGCCCACTCGATGCACTGCTGGATGTTGGCGATCAGGTTTCCGGCCGTCAGCATCACGCCCTTGGGCCGGCCCGATGTGCCCGAGGTGTAGAGCAGCGCGGCGAGACTGTCGTCGGTGGAGTGCAGGGGTTGCCTGAGAGGCGGAACTCCGCGGAACGACATCCGGTCGAGCTGAATCGACTTCACCTCGGGCGGCAGGTCTCCGAAGTGCTCGATCATTGGCGTAATCGTGACGACCGAATCGAGTTCCGCGTTCTCGATGATGTGCCGACGGTCGGCGGGGCTGAGCAGGCAGTTGATCGGGACGATCGTTCGTCCCAGCATCCACGTGGCGAGAATCGTCACAGGGGATAGACCCGAAGTCGGCAGCATGTACCCGATGTGGGGCCGATCGGTCGTCTGCTCGATCTTCCGAGCTAGGTGCAGGGCGGCGATGTACAAGGCGATCCCGCGCCATGCGCGGAAGTCATCCACCACGGCGGTGCGGAGCGGCGGAAGCAGCAAGTATCGCAACATCCTGTGAACGAGGGGCATGTTCCGCTCTTCCTTCCTTTGAGTCAGACGGGGGGGCGAGACGTCAGAGTGTGGGATGGATTCGAGAAAGGCAAGCAGTTCGAAGCGCTGGCCCAGCCCCATCGCTCGAGGGAGCGGCAATCGTCTGGCCCCACAGCCTCCTACGAATCTCCTCCTCGTTGGCGCCCTAGCCGCCAGCGTGAAACATGGTTAGGCTGATGCTCGTTCCCTACGAAGCCTCAGGAAGCGGAGGGTTTCCATGCCAAACGGGATGAAGGCGGCCGAGGCGAAGGAAGCAGTGCGGCCCGTGTGCGCAGAGGCGCCGGCAGGCGCGACGCCGGGTTGCGCGCGGCCGCGCTGGATCGCCCTCACGCGCGAGATCAGCCCGCGGATCGCCGAAGGCGAGTTGACCTTCCTGGCGCGCCAGCCGGTCGATCTCGCCCGGGCCCGCGAGCAGCATCGCCGCTACGAAGCGGCGCTCGCCTCGCTGGGGGCGGCGATCGCGCGGCTGCCGCCGCTGCCCGACTCGCCCGACGGGGTGTTTGTCGAGGACGTCGCGGTCGTGCTGGATGAGCTTGCGGTGCTCACCCTGCCGGGGGCGGCATCCCGCCGCGCGGAAGTCGATTCGGTGGCAGAGGGGCTGGCGGCCCACCGCCGCGTGCTCCGGATCGAGTCCCCCGGGACGCTGGACGGAGGAGACGTGTTGCTCGCCGGCAAGACCCTCTTCGTTGGCCGCTCGCGGCGGACGAACGAGGCGGGGATCGCGCAACTCCGCGAACTTACGGCAACCCATGGCTACCGCGTGGCGCCGGTGCCGGTGCATGGCTGCCTGCACCTGAAGAGCGCCGCCACGCGCGTCGCGCCGCGGACGCTGCTCGTCAATCCCGCCTGGATCGATCTCGCGCCGATGTCAGACCTGACGCTGATCGAAGTCGATGCGGCGGAGCCGCACGGGGCAAACGCGCTCCTACTGGGGGAGACGCTGCTTTACTCCGAGGGCTATCCGCGCACCCAAGAGAAGCTGGCGGCGCTAGGCATTCGTGTTCAGGCGCTGGATCTCTCCGAACTGGCCAAGGTCGAGGGTGCGGTCACGTGCTGCAGCCTGGTCATCCGCGTGCGCTGATCCGCGCCGGCTCGAGCGAGCGGTGTGCGCCTGTCGATTCTACTTCGCCTGCTCCGTGCCCTGTTCCACGCCCTCCACATCCAGCAGGATCTCGACGATCTGGCCCACCAACGGACTGCCGCCGATGATCCGATTCCATGCCATGCCGAAATCCTTCCGGTCGATCCGCGTGCTCGCTGCGAACGCGATCCGGCTCTTCCCCTCCATGTCCGTTGCCGCTCCCCTGAACTTGGCCTGAAGGACGACCGGGCGGGTTACTCCATGGAGGGTCAAGTTCCCGGCGATCTGGAACTCACTCCGGTCCGAGGCAGTCACCTCGGTGCTCTCGAACAAGATCTCTGGATACTCCTGCACATCAAGGAATTCGGGGGAACGGAGGTGTTGGTCCCGGAACGAGTGATTGGTGCTGATACTCGACGCATCGATCCGCACCTGGACCTTGGACGCGCTCACCTTCGTCGGATCGAACTCGAGGGTTCCGCTGAACTTCTCGAAGTGTCCCTGTACGGTTCCGATGCCGAGATGTGTCGCGTTCAAGCTGATGGTGGAATGGTCTGGGTCAAGCATATAGACCGCGCCTCCCGCGCTCGTGGTCAGGAGGGCAATCGCGACGGCAGCCAGTATGATCTCAAGTGACTTCAAGGTCTCCTCCACAGTTGATGAAGCAGGTGATGAGGCGACGGCGCCTGACACGTTGTCGCGGCGAAGAAGGCCAACTCGTCGTCCGTCTCACCCCGGCCCAATCGAATCCTCGTCAATTACCGCTCCACGCTACCAGTTGCAGTGGCATCGGGCAACGAAGTCGTGTGCGAGGCCAGCGGGCGGACTCGTGGTCGGGTTTCGTGAGACGTCCATGCAGGGTGACATGGGCGAACTCGGAGTGGCTTGAGTCTGCGTGGTCAGCTCGCGATGCGCTGCCCCAGGGCAGTGTCCTCTAGGATCGCAGCCGGATGAGAGCGCGAGGACGCCTGCCCGCGTGCAGCGACCTAGGGCATCGTCTGTGCAGTGGCGCTCGAGCCGGCTGCTTCATGCCCGGCCACCGAGGCGCTCAGTGCGAGGAAGCTGAACCTCGAGCTTGCCGACCTGCTCTGAGCGTTGGGCCACCTCCTTCGAAGAACTGACGGGCGTCTCGGGAGAATCACGCGAAGGAGATTGGCTGGATCCGCCGCGCACGGATGCTATGCTTGTAAATTGTGGCGCTGGCGGGAATGGGCCCGCGGCGGGGAGGTGGAACGTGCAGGATTGGCTCAAGTCTCTTGGAATCCAGGAAGTGAACTCCGGCGTATGCGACGGGCGCTGGGTCGAGAAGCCGGGCGGCGGGGAACTCGTCAGCGTCTCGCCGATCGACGGCAAGCCGATCGCGCGCGTCCTCCAGGGAAGCGAGGCCGACTACGAGCGGGTCATGGACAGCGCCCTCGACGCGTTCGGGTCCTGGCGCATGCTCCCCGCGCCCAGGCGCGGGCTTGTCGTAAGGGACATCTGCGACGAGTTGAGGCGCCACAAGGAGCCGCTCGGCCGTCTCGTCACGCTCGAGATGGGGAAGATCTACACGGAGGGCCAGGGCGAGGTCCAGGAGATGATCGACATGGGGGACTTCGCCGTGGGGCTCTCCCGCCAGCTCTATGGCCTCACGATGCACAGCGAGCGGTCGCGACACCGGATGTACGAGCAGTGGCACCCTCTCGGCGTTGTCGGCATCATCTCTGCCTTCAACTTCCCGGTCGCCGTCTGGAGCTGGAACGCGATGATCGCCGCCGTCTGCGGCGACACGATGATCTGGAAGCCCTCCTCGCTCACCCCTCTCACCGCGGTGGCCACGCAGCAGATCGTCAACCGCGTGATGGATGCCCACAACCTCCGCGGGGTCTTCGGCCTCGTTGTCGGCCGCGGCTCGACCGTTGGAGAGAAGATGATCAACGACCGGCGGGTTCCCCTCGTCAGCGCCACCGGCTCGACCCCGATGGGGCGGAGGATTGGCGAAGTGGTGGGAAAGCGCCTCGGGCGCACGATCTTGGAGCTGGGAGGGAACAACGCGATCATCGTCATGGACGACGCAGACCCGAAGCTGGCCCTCCGCGCGATCCTGTTCGGAGCCGTGGGGACGGCGGGGCAGCGTTGCACGACGACCCGCAGGATCTTCTTGCAGAAGGGGATCGCCGAAGGTTTCACGAAGAAGCTCGTCGACTCCTACAAGACCATCAGGATCGGCGATCCGCTCGATCCCGGGACCGTGATGGGCCCCCTCGTCGACGGCGACGCGGTCGAGACGATGATGAAGGCCCTCGACGCGATTCGCGCCCAGGGAGGCGAGATCCTCTACGGAGGCAAGAAGCTCGACCGGCCGGGGCACTACGTCGAGCCGACGATCGTGAAGGCTCGGCCAGGCATGGCGATCGTGAAGGAGGAGACCTTCGCTCCGATCCTCTACCTGTTCACGGTCGACTCGCTGGAGGAGGCCGTCAAGCTGCACAACAGCGTCGATCAGGGGCTCTCGAGCGCGATCTTCACCCGGAACCTGCAGGCGGCCGAGGCGTTCCTGTCGCACGAGGGGAGCGATTGCGGCATCGCCAACGTGAACATCGGCACTTCCGGCGCGGAAATCGGCGGCGCCTTCGGCGGAGAGAAGGAGACTGGCGGCGGGCGCGAGGCCGGAAGCGACTCGTGGAAGGCCTACATGCGCCGTCAGACTTGCACGATCAACTGGAGCGACGAGCTGCCTCTCGCGCAGGGAGTGCAGTTCGGGGAGTAGATCGAGGACGGGTTCACTGAGCAAGGAGAGATGAGATGAGCGACCCGATACGCGTCACCGACGCGAACTACGAGGAACTGATCGAGAAGAGCGCGAAGCCCGCCGTCCTCGACTTCGGCGCGACCTGGTGCGGGCCGTGCAAGGCCATGGATCCGACCATGGCCGCCCTGGCCGGCGAGTACGGCGACCGCGTCGTCGTGAGCAAGCTGGACATCGATGAGGCCCCGAGCCTGGCGCAGCGCTTCGGCATCCTGTCCGTCCCCACGATCATCTTCTTCAAGGGCGGCAAGGAGGTCCATCGCTTCTCGGGAGTCCAGTCGAAGGACAAGATCGCGGCTCTGATCCAGAGCCACCTTCTCGCTGGCTGAAAGAAAGCGATCGGATGCGGCGCCGCCGCGTTCCTGGAGCGAGGGCCGGATGGAGGGCGGTCTCCGTCCTCCTGGCGATCGCATGCCTCGCATCCGCGGCGTCCGCGCAGGAGAATGATCCCTCGCGGGCGGCAAGCGTCCTCTATTTCCTCGGCACCGAGGACCTTGATCTGCTCGAGGCGGCGGCCGCGCGGGGAGCGCCGCCGGTCTGCGCGATCGACGGCTACTCTCTCGCGTGGGGTCCTCCTGAGCCCGCGGCATCCCTGAAGGACCTCGGCGTCGCGTTCGAGATTCTCGGTCCGAGGAGGAGCGATCGCGCCTACGCTGTGGTCTTCATCCGCGGCCGGACGCCGTCGGATCCGGGGGAAGCGTTGGCCGGTCTCGGTTCCGTGCTCCACCGGGGTCGAAGCACGGCGGTGCTCGAGTACGATCCCGCCGTGGACGAACGGCTCTGGCGCTCCTACTCGATCACGCGCGTTCCGGAGCGGCCGATGCATCCCGCCGCCTTTGCCCGCTCGACCATCGCCAAGGCGCCCGCCGAGATCGATCCGCTCCTTCTCTCGCTCATCGAGCAGGTCGGTGAGGCGCGGCTCTTCGAGACGGTGCTTCAGATGCAGAATCTCGCCCCGAGGATCAGTCCCGGCCCCGGCGCCTTCCAGACGGGGGAGTGGATCCGCGCGGAGTTCCTCTCCTACGGCCTCGTCGATGTCTCCTTCTTCGACTACAACCACTGGAGCGACAATGTCGTCGCGGTCCAGCCGGGCAAGCGAAATCCCGAGGAGATCTACGTGATCGGAGGCCACTACGATTCCTATTCTCGGGACGGCAGCGCCCCGGGCGCGGACGACAATGCCTCCGGAACGACGGGGGTCCTGGAGGCGGCCCGGATCCTCGCGCCCCACGAGTTCGACGCCACGATCGTCTACATCGCCTTCTCCGGAGAGGAGCAGGGCCTGGTGGGAAGCAACGCGTGGGCGGAGGATGCCAGGCAGCGCGGGCTCGACATCAGGGGGATGATCAACCTCGACATGCTCGGGTACGTGGCCACCGGCCACAGCGCCGATCTGGATCTCATCTCCAACGCGCAATCGCAGGCCCTACGCGACTTCATCGTGGCGACGACGGCTCTCTATCTTCCCGACCATCCCGTGGTGGATGGCGCCCTCTCCGGAGGGAATTCCGACCACTACCCGTTCTGGATGAACGGCTATCCGGCCGTCTTCTTTTTCGAGGACGCGGGTTCCTACAGCCCCTACATCCACACCGCGAGCGATGTGATCGGGACCTCGATGAACGACTTCCCGTTCATGAGGCGCAACGTGCAGACGGCCATCGCGAGCCTCGCCTCCCTCGCGCGGCCGCTCCGCGTGCGGATCGAGCACGACCCGATCGTCGATCCGGCCTACAGCGCCGGCGGCTATCCCGTGATCGCATCGATCCGGAGCGTCGCGCCGCTTCTCGAAGACAGCCTTCGCGTCTGGTTCCGAGTCGATGGGGGGGAGCGGGGATGGCTCGATCTCTCGCCGGGCGATTCCTCCGGCGTCTATGTCGCGCGGATCCCCGCTTGCTCGACGGGCTCCCTCGTGGATTACGCGATCCGGGCACGCGACATCGAGGGAAGGACGGCCTGGGATCCTCCCCAGTGGCCCGCGCTGACGCACCGCTTCGTGATCGGCCTGACGGCGGCTTTCGAGGACGGATTCGAGATCGATCGGGGCTGGAGCGCCGGCGAGGAGGACGACACGGCCGAACGGGGGCGCTGGGAGCGCGCGGTCCCGGTCGGGACCGGAGCCCAGCCGGCCGCGGACGCGCGCGGCGACTCGAGCGGATTCTGCTACCTGACCGCCAACGGAACCCCGGGCGGGGAGATCGGAGAGGCGGATGTCGATGGCGGCCGCACGACCCTGACCTCTCCGAGGATCGACCTCGAGCATGCCGTTCGCGTGCAGGTCGAGTATGCGCGCTGGTTCGTGGACGAGACCACCGACGACGACACCCTCGAGGTCCTGGCATCGAACGACGATGGCAGGAGCTGGGTCGCGCTCGACCGTGTGACTCGGGGCGGGCGCCGGTGGCGCATCGCGCGCCACGAGCAGGTGGAGGCGCTGCTCGCTCCATCGGACAGCATGAGGTTCCGGTTCATCGCGCAGGACGTAGGGCTGCCGTCCCTGGTCGAGGCGGCCATCGACGACTTCAGGGTGCTTGCCGCCTTCGTCGAGCCAGGGCCGGAGCCGCCAGACGGAGACGGCGGTCCCGGCCTGACTCTCCTCTGGCCTGTCCCGTTCGGGCGCGATCTCTCGATCGGCTACACGCTCGCGTCGGAAGCGGCCGCCCGCCTCCATGTCTACGATCTCCAGGGGCGGCTCGTCGCTCGCCTCGATGGGATCCCCCAGGGACCCGGTCCCCACACGTTTCGGTGGGAGGGAGCCGACGCGGAAGGAAGATCCGTTGCCTCCGGGGCCTACTTCGTCGAGCTCATCTCGGATGATGGGATGCGAAGCACGGCCCGCGTCGTGAAGATCGAAGGGTCGAGCCCGAAGCGAGAGGAATGACGGGTCCCGAGCGTTCCGGCGGCGACGCCGTGGTTCTCCTCGCCCCGCTGTGCGTCGATGAGATCGTGACCCGCGGCGGGCAAGGCTCTGTCGGCGTAAGGCGCGTCGCGCCGGGAGGAGTCGGGCTCTACGCCGCCTGGGCCCTTGCGCGGCTGGGCGCGCGCGTCATCCTCCACACCCCTCTCGCCCGAGCGGATGTCGGCCTCCTCTCGGCTCTTCCCCCCTCGGTCGAGGCGATCGTCCATCCTACGCGCGAGACCACCCGTTTCCGGATCGAGATCGACCCGGGGGCTCCCGATGAAAGGCTGCTACTGGCGATCGCCGCGTCGGATCCCTTGGACCCCGACCGGCTCTCGGGGCTCGGCGAGTCCGCCTACATCCTGCTCGGGCCGCTCCTGCCGCGCGATCTCTCGAGGGAGATCTCCGATCGGCTCGCCGCGGGCGGACGCCCGATCGATCTCGGCATCCAGGGCCTGGTCAGGGATGTCGCTCCGGACGGCACGGTGCGCATGAAGCCGGCGATGTCCCGCCCTTCTCTGCAGCCGCTCAGGATCGTCGCGGGGGACGAGGCGGAAGTCGCCCTGTTCTCTGGCGTGTCGGATCTTGAGGCGGCGCTCCTGGCCCTCGTCCGCGACTCCGCGCGCGAGGCGGTCGCCACGGCGGGGAGCAAGGGAGCGCGGATTCGCGTGCGCGGGGAGAGCGCGTCTCATCTGATCGCGCCGACTCCGGCGCGCACGGGCGGAGGGCGTCCGGTCGGCCTCGGCGATACATTCCTCGCGGCCTACGGCTGGCATCGGGAGCGCGGACAGGCTCCTCAGCGCGCCGGAGCGCTCGCCGCCTCCGCTGCCGCCGCGCTCCTCGAGGAGGGGCTTCCGGCGGCGTGAGAGTCCGCGGACTGCGGCGCCGGCTCCGACGCTGACTCCGGCGGCTGCGGCGGTCTCAAGTCCTGCCGCAGCGAGAGACCGCGCGCGATCCATCGCAGCTCCTCCGGGACGATCGTCGTCGCGCCGGCGTCTTCAGGCAGGCGTCTCCAGGGCGCGCGCGCGCCGAATGCGTAATCCCCGAAGATCACGACGGGCGTTCCATGCCGCAGAATCGCGAGTCCATCCTCCGAAAGCTCCCACTGCTCGACCCACTGGTAGATCCACCTCGCGTCTTCCTCAAGCAGGCGCACGCAGGAGTGGCTCGCCGGACGTCCCGGAAGGTCGTACTGGTGGAACGAGACTCCCGTGAGGTTGTCGAGGTTCACGTACCAGGTGAGAAGCCACTCCTCGTTGACGGTGCTGGCGCGCTCCTTGTCCTTCCAGTTGGCATGGTAGAGACCGGCCGGTGTCGGCGATTCCCTTCTCCCCGTGCTCGTCGGCCCCCAGCGGACGAGGTGTCCTCCCTCGTAAGCCGCGAAGGCCTGCACGCGCAACGAGACGAACAGGCAACGCGCTACGCTGTCGATCGCAGCGACCTCGCGCGGGAAAGGGGAGAGGATCAGATGATCGAAGGGCGCCAAGGGAACGATCAGGCTGTCGCCCTTGCGGACGTGCGCGAGGTCGAGTCGATTGAGGCGGAGCAGGTCGAGAAAGGAGGCGGCCCCGAGCGAGTCGCGCATCGAGCGGAGGGTGGCGGGGCCGGCGACATGGACCCTGCTGTAGCTCATGGTCCGCTCGGCGGGAGCGATCGCGGCCGGGGGAGGGGCGGTCTCCTCCGGCGCGCGCGGAGGAGAGGGCTCGCAGCCGGTCGCCGCGCGCAGGAGCAGCGCCGCCCAGCAGGCGACAGGGATCAGTCGCGCCAGCAGGCTATGTGCGCGCATGGAGGATCTGCGAAGAGGCGGAAGGAGCCTCCGACGTAGAGCCGGTCGTCGAGACAGAGAACCGCGAGGACCGATGCGTATTCCCTCCCCAGGGGGGGAGTGAGGATCTCGCCGAAGCCGCTCCATGCGGCGCCGTCCCATCGAGCCAGGCCGGCGGCTGGCACCGAGCCGGCGTGATCGAACGTCCCGCCCACGATGAGCGCGCCCGGGCGCGACGCGAGGGCGCTGACGCTCGGACCGTGTTGGGAGTTCAAGGAGGAGACGCCGGCGCCGATGGGACCCCAGCTCGAGCCGTCCCACGCAGCGAGGCACGAAGCCCGCCGGCCCTCGAGGTCGTCGAAGAGGCCGCCCGCGACCAAGCGGTCTTCGAAGCTCGTGAGAGATCCGATCCACCAGAACGACGAGGAGTCTTCAAGCGCGCCGCCCAGCCGACTCCAGCTCAACCCATCCCAGCGGTAGATTCCCCTCGGGCCGAACCACTCCATCGACCCCGTCGCGGTCGATGCGATCAGGTCGCCGCCGTGGACGCCCAGCGCGGCGATGGAGTAGCCGCCCTCCTCTTCAATCGACTCCAGGGGATGCCACGCTTCTCCATTCCACCGGGCGATCGAGGGGGCGCCGATCCCTCCGATGGAATCGAAGCGGCCGCCGGCGATCAGCTCGTCCTGATAGACCGTCAGGCCCGAGATCCACCCGTCCGTCCCGCTCCCGAGCGCCGTCCAGTCGGTTCCGTCCCACCTCGCCAGGTCCTCAATCGGTTCGCCGCCCGCCGCGTCGAATGTCCCGCAGACGATGAGGGCGTTCTCATAGACAGTCATGGCGGAGACGCGCGGTATGCCGCCTCTCCACGACAGCCCCTCCCCGAGCGCGTTCCATCGTCCGCCATCCCACTCGGCGACCCCCGCGGCCGCCGTCCCGCCCGCGTAAGAGAACTCCCCCGCGGCGATCAGCCGCTCCCTGTAGACGGCAAGGGCAGTCACGGGTCCGTCCATCCCCGGCGGTCCGAGCGCCTGCCATCCGGGAGTCGCGGGAGGCTGCTCGGGAGATCCATCGTTGTCGCACGCGGCATGCGCAAGCGCCCAAAGGGCGATGACGAGCGGCATCGCGAACGCGCGGGCGCGGCGCGCCCGTCCGACTCCTGGCGTGGCAGAGGAAGGAGGCCTCCCCGTGGATCTCATCGGAGTGGATCTTATCCGGCGATCGCCTGGGTATCCAGATGGGTTTGGCTGGATCCGGGAGACGAGCGGAAGCGACAGGCGAGCGTCGTCGATGGGACGAAGCCGCTCTAGATCCTCCCATGCGCCGGTGATACCTTCGTGCTTGTAGACGGTCCATCGGGAGATCGAATCTCCGGGGAGGGTCTCTCGAGGACGTCGGGGAGGTGCAGGATGGCCAGCCATCGCGTCCTCATCGGCTTCCTGACGCTGGCGTCTCTGCTGGCGATCGTCGCGTGCGACGAAGACAAGGAGACGCCCAACCAGCCGATCCCTCAGTCGACGGTTCGATTCACCGCTGCCGCATTCGATGGCTCGGAGGGGCTGCGCAGCGTCAGCGTCCACCTTCGCTGCGACGCTGCCGTCGCAGCCGCCGTCTCTGTCCGATGCGCCACGAGCGACAGCTCGGCGACGGCGGGAGAGGACTACACGGGCATCGACAGAAGCGTCGCCTTCGCGGCGGGCGACACCGCCCAGACGGTCTCGATCGACGTCATCGGAGACGGGGTCGTGGAGGGGGACGAGACCTTCATCGTTTCCCTCTCCGCGGAATCGGGACCCGTGAAGATCGGGTATCCGGGTCGGGCCGTCGTCAGGCTCCAGGACGACGACAGCAAGTAGCGCGGCCGAGTCCCGGCAGGGGTGGACGGAGGGAAGGATGTTTCGCTGGCGGCTCTTCCTCCTCATCGCTTTGCTCCCGGGCGGCATCGCGGGCGACGGGGCCTCCTTCAGTAATCCCCATCAAGAGATCCTGGTTCGATTCCCTCCCGGCCTGACGGTTGCCGATTTCCTGCGAGAGCAGGCCGACAGGAACCCCGACCTCGAGCTGGTCGGGATCGGAGAAGCCGAGGCGCGCTTCGTCTCCAGGCCTGAGATCACCGACGATCTCGCCCGCCAGGGGCACACGATCGAGATCGTCCGCCCTGACCTGGAGGCGTTCTACTCCTCGCGACAAGGCAAGCTCGCCGACTACGGAGTCTGGCACACCTATGTCGAGACGCTCGGCGAGCTCCAGGCGCTGCACGACGCGCACCCCGATATCACGACCGCCCCTTTCTCGATCGGCCGGTCGCTCGAGGGGCGCGAGATCTGGGCGATCAAGGTGTCGGACAACCCGGACGTCGACGAGCCGGAGGCCGAGGTTCTCTTCGACGGCGTCCATCACGGGCGCGAGATCATGACAGTCGAACTCTGTCTCTTCCTGATCCGGCACCTGTGCGAGAACTACGGATCCGACCGACTGGCGACCGATCTCGTGAATCAGCGGCAGATCTACTTCGTCCCGATCGTCAATCCGGACGGATTCGTCTACAACGAGGCGATCGCCCCGAACGGCGGGGGGATGTGGCGCAAGAACCGGCGCCCGGGAACCGTGTGCGACGGCGTCGATCTGAACCGCAACTACCCGATCGGGTGGGGGGGCAGGGGATCCTCGGGGAACGGCTGCGATGAGACCTATCGCGGCCCGAGCGCCGCGAGCGAGCCCGAGACGCAGGCGATGATCCGTTTCATCAACGGACGCCGCTTCGTGACCCACGACACGATCCACTCCTTCATGGGCGCGATCCTCTACCCGTGGGGGCACACGGGGACCGCGACGCCGGACGAGGCCCTCTTCCAGTCGATCGCCGCGGCAAGGACATCGGAGAACCGTTATGCAATCGGGCGGCTCGGCGTAGCCGGCTGCACATCGGACTTCGCCTACGGGGAGCAGACGACGAAGCCGAAGATCCTGAGCTTCCTCACGGAGATCGGCGGCACCGGATTCTGGCCCGACCCGAGCGAGCGCGAGGGGCTGTTGCGGGAGAATCTCCATTCGATGCTCCACCTCGCCCTGGTCGCCGGCTCGACCGCCAGAGTCGAGAGCCTCGCGGTCCGCGCCGGCGAGGAGGAGCGGAGGATCCATCCCGGACAGACGATCGAGCTGGTCGCCCGGGTCGTGAGCGAGGGGTTCCTGGGCGATTCGGCGGACGTGCGGATGCGGCTGCTGTGCGATGATCCGTATGTCCAGCTTCTCCGCGCCTCCGCCTCGGCCGCCGATCTTCCTCCGGGAGGGAGCTGGACGAACGCCTCCGAGCCGTTTCGTTGCGCGATCGATCGCGCATGTCCCGAGGGTCGGATGGTGAGCTTCACCGTGGCGGTCGACATGGATGGGGGTTTCGCGGACGCGACGCCGTTCGCCTTCCGTGTGGGGGCCGTCCAGGCCATCTACGCGTCCGACTTCGAGGAGGACCGCGGCGGGTGGGTCGTCGATCCGATCCATACGGCCGCGGCCGGCGCGTTCCAGCGCATCGATCCCAACCCGACGGCCTTTCAGCCGGGCGGCGATACGACGCCCGATCCGGGGAGTCGCGCGCTCGTGACCGGGCAGAACCAATCGGAATCGGACGGGGACGTCGATGACGGGATCGCCGCCACCCGGTCGCCCGACTTCGATCTGTCGGCCGCGCCGGGCGCGCGCCTCTCGCTCGAATACTTCTTCGGGCAGAGGGATGGCGGCGACGATCCGGGCGGTGACTGGTTCCGGATCGAGGTCTCGTCCGACGGAGGGCTCTTGTGGATCCCGTTGCTCGAGATTGGGGATGTTCATCAGGCGCCCCAGTGGCGGAACCTGACGGCGGAGCTCGCAGAAGTGATCGACCTGACCGATCGCGTCCGCTTCCGGGTCGCCGCCTCCGACGGACCGGGGGAGGGGGACATCATCGAGGCCGGGATCGATGACTTCTTCCTGCTTCTCCCCGGAACGGAGAGCCGGCCTCCGTGGCCGCCGGAGGCCGTGGCGCCGGATGGCGAAGCGGGCGCGCCGCCGCGCCCGACCCTCACGATCCGCAACGCGCCGGATCCGGATGGGGACCTTCTCCGATATGGGTTCAGAATCTTCAGCGACTCCCTGCAGACGCGGCTCGTCGTGAGCGCGGATGATATCCCCGGAGGATCCGAGGGACTGACCTCCTGGACGAGTCCGATTCCCCTGGAGCCGGGGGCCTACTGGTGGCGCGCCTATGCCGCCGACGGGGAAGCGCGAGGGCTCTATAGCCCTCTGGCGGCATTCGAGGTGACGGCTTCGCTTCCGGAGGAGGATCTGAGGTCGATCCACCCAGAGCCGAATCCGTCGCGGGACGGAACGCGCATCCTGTACTTCCTGCCGCGCGCGCTGGCGAGTCGCGTGTCGATCTATGATGCGCAGGGCAGAGAGGTCAGGAGGCTGTGGGGCGCCCCGAGCGATCCCGGCTGGAACGTCGTCGAGTGGGACGCCCTCGACGATGCGGGCCGCCGCGTTCCTTCGGGAAGCTACTGGGTCCGCGTCTGGACTCCGGAGGGGACCCGGACGGCTCGTATCGTGCGGATCAGGTGATGGAGAACGGCGTGAACCGCGCGTCGGGGGGTCGGAGACGGCCCGGAACGCGGGAGCGGATCGCCCGGGCGTTGCTTCTCTATCGAGCCCGGATCACCGAGGTCGATCGCTCAACGCCTTCGGCGAAGAGCCTCACGAAGTAGACTCCCGCCGGCACGGGCCGTCCCGCGCCATCGCAACCGTCCCAGGGAATGCGGCAGTGTCCCGCCGGGAATCCGGCCTCGCGGAGGCCCCTGATCAGCCGGCCGGCGACATCCGTGATGGCGACCTCCCCGCGGGCGGGCCGGGGAAACCACATCCTGATCGTCGTCTGCGCATCGAAAGGATTCGGAACGCACGGCGCAAGCGAGACGGCGGCCGTGGGGGCGCCCGCGCCTTCGTCAACGCCGGTGGGTCCGCCGCGGATGACGAGCATCTGCGCGGGATTGCTGATCCCGAGGGAATAGGGAGCTTGTGAGGCTTGCTCCACCCAGGGGCAGGCGTAAGCGGACAAGCCGCGGGCAGCCCGCTCGGTGTTGATGAAGTCGCGGCACCAGTACGCCTCGGTCGCCGGGTCCGTGGTGAAGAGGATCGTGTTGGGACTCCGCTCGGGGAATGTGTTCCACAGCAGCGGCGGTTCCCAGGGCCCGCCCTGGTAGGTCCCGCGGAGGGCGCTTGTCACCACCAGGCATGTCTTGTTCTTGATGTTGGCGTTTGTGTTCACTGTGAACATTCCCGTGATGTCGTTGCAGAGGTCCTGGGGGCAGAGCGATCCGTAGTGGTTCTTGAAGGCGGTCGTGATCTCGTGGTTTGGATAGCCGGCATGGGCCTTGAGCACAGGGATGTTGATCACATAGTCGGCCTGCAGGATGAAGTTCGACAGCCTGTGATCGTCGTAGACATAGTAGGTGGAGCTGCAGTTGTTCGTGCTCGTGATGTACGGATACCGGCCGCCGAAGGTGAACTCCTCCTCATCGTAGTCGTGCTCGACCAGGTTCGTCTGGACATCGTAGATCGTGACCCGACTCACATCGTAGCTGCCCCCGAGCATCCGGGAGAGTCCGGAGACGACCCCCCGCACCACTTCCCAGCGGGTGTCGTTGGGCGCCAGGCAGTTCACTTTGACGGCGAAGCGGGATCCGCTGTGTAGCCCGGGGAAGAGCGACTCGAAGGCGGCGGCCGTGTCGCCGATTCCCGTCAGCATCTGCACGCCGCGGTGGACCACCTCCTCGACCCTGTCGCGGGCGATGACGGCCTGATGGCCGTTCATGGCCGGGTCGCGGAAGATGACGATCCGCCCGGGCATCGCGTTGCCGCGATCCTCCGGGGCAGCGCGAGCGGCCTCGGCTTCGCCGAAGAGGGGAAACGACAGCGACCCCGCCGATGAGGCGGCGGCAACCGTGAGCTTGAGGAACTCGCGACGGCTCCTCTGGATTCTGTGGAGCCTCTCGTCGGGTCCGCCGTCGCCGAACTCGCGTTCCGTCATCTCGCCTCTCCCTTCCGGGGATGTCTCCTCTATTTTGCCGCCGGCTCTCCGGGGAGAACGGCGGGGCGGGTCTATCTGAAAACCGCCTTCACCTCTCCCCAGCTCCGATGGTCGGTCGGCGTGGCCTGGTCCAAGAGCCGCACGACCTCCTCGGCCGCGCAGCGGGCATGGGGGAGCGCGTCCTCTCCCCCCGAGTGAACCAGAACGATGGCGAAGCAGCACCTCTCCCAGAACTGCAGGCTGACCAAGCCAAAGGCGATCCGGTACCGCGCCGCCCCCGATCCGGACCAATCCGGCAGAGGATCGCCCGAGCCGCTGTTCTCGTCGTGGAACAGAGCCTCCGCGTTCTGCGGCGATCCCTGGTTGTAGATGCTGAGCTGCATGCGCGCCGGACTTCCCGCGACCGTTCCCGCGTAGTCCTGGAACGCGCCCGACACGAAACCGTGCTGGAAGAAGAGCGGCGCGCCCCCGTCGATCACGAGCTGAAGCTCTTCGAGCGTGCGGGCCGTCGCCGGATCTCCATCGAGGCTCCATCCGGGGCAACTCTCCCCCTCGGGAAGGAGGCGGAGCGGATCGACCGCGGCGCAGTCCGCCTCGCAAGTCGAGACGAAACCGGTTGCCGCGACGAGGAGGAGGGTTGCAAGCGCTGCATCCGGCTTCCCAGCGAGGGTCGCGAGCATCCTCAGCGCCACGCCTGCCTCCTCTCCCGGATTGGTTCGCTCCCCTTTCGCATCCAGGGTGCGCGACGGGTGAGCCAATTGTAGGCGGGCCGGCCGGGCCTGACAAGGCCGCGGCGGGGTCATGCCGCGGCGGGGTCACGGCCGGGCCGGAGCCTAAGGCCTCCGCAAGTGGCGGGACCGTGGTAGACTCGTCGCGGCCCGATGCTCGAGGAGCATGCGGCGAGCGACGCCGGCCGCTGGCGCGCGGCCGCCGGCATGCGGGCGAGGAGAGTGCGATGAGAAGTCTCACGAAGCGCGCCCGATCCCTCCGGGCGGGGATCGGGCCCGTCCCCACGGGCCCTGCGGCCGTCGAGACCGATCTCTGGAGGCGGTTCGCCCTTGCCGGCTAGCCACCCGGAGCGATCGGGAGCGACGCAGCCCGGCGGGCTGATCCGGGCGATCGGTCTGGGCGGGCTCGTCGCCTACGGAGTCGGGGACATGCTCGGCTCCGGGATCTACGCGTTGATCGGCAAGGCGGCCGGGGCGATGGGGAGCGCCGTCTGGCTCGCCTTCATCGCCAGCATGGTTGCGGCCCTGCTGACAGGACTGTCGTACGCCTCTCTCGGGTCCCGCTACCCCAGAGCCGCGGGTGCGGCCTATGCGACCCACAAGGCCTTCCGCGCGCCGCTTCTCTCCTACGTCGTGGGCCTCGCGGTGCTGGCGTCCGGACTCACATCGATGGCGACGCAGTCGCGGGCGTTCGCGGGCTACTTCTCGGGACTCGTCCCGGGAGTGCCGCACGCGACGATCATCGTGGGCTTCATCGCGGTTCTCGCCCTGGTCAACTTCTGGGGCATCCGGGAGTCGATCGGCCTGAACGTCCTCTGCACGGTCGTCGAGGCGGCGGGGCTTCTGATCGTGATCGCCGTGGGCGCCCGCTTCTGGGGTTCGACGAGCTACGTCGAGCCGCCCACGGGACAGCAGCTCGGGCTCTCGCTCGTTCTCTCAGGCGGGGTGCTCACCTTCTTCTCGTTCGTGGGATTCGAGGACATGATCAACGTGATCGAGGAAGTCCGCGATCCGAGACGCATCTTTCCGATCGCGCTCATCCTGTCGTTGGTCCTGGTGACGCTGCTCTATGTGGCCGTGGCGGTTTCCGCCGTCTCGGTCCTTCCGCACGGGGAGCTCGCCGCGTCCCAGCAGCCCTTGGTGGATGTCGTGCGAAGGGCATGGAGCGGTTTCCCGCCGCGACTCTTCTCCCTCATCAGCCTCTTCGCGATCACGAATACGGCTCTCCTGAACTACATCATGGGATCGCGCCTCCTCTACGGGATGGCCAATGAGCGGCTCGTCCCGCGATTCGTCGGAGCGGTCCATGCCGGGCGCCGGACGCCGCACCGCGCGATCCTCGTCATGATGGCGATCGCCCTCTGCCTCGCACTTCCATCGAGCCTCGCGAACCTGGCCCGCGCCACCGCGGTTCTTCTGCTGGGCGTCTTCGTCCTCGTCAACGCGTCCCTTCTGGTCCTCCAGAGGCGAGCGGGGGAGCCGAGGGGATTCGAGGTCTCGCCGCTCGTGCCCGCCGGGGGGATCGCGGTGTGCGGGGCGCTCCTCGCCCATGCGAAGCGGGCGGAGCTGTGGACGGCGGGGATCCTGCTGGCCGGGATCCTGACACTCTATCTCGCGATGCGCTTGGGCGCCGAGCGGTCGCGGAAGCAGGCTCGGCTCCCCTAGGCCCGCCTCAGCGTCGCCCTGCGCCCCGCTCCGGCCGGGTCAACGCGCCTTCGAGATGCGGCCAGACCTTGCTAGTCGATCCGCAGCTGCTTCGCGGTGCGCTCGTCTTCCCCCGCGCGGAGCTTGATGAAGTAGACCCCGGCGGCGACGCGCGGGATCCCTATGCCGGAACCGTCCCACAGCACCTCGTGGGGGCCCGCGGGCAGCCTTCCCGATGCGAGACTCGCGACACGTCTTCCCGCGACATCGTAGACGGCGAGATCCACCGACTCCTCGCGGTCGAGGCGGAAGGTGATCCTCGCTCCGCCATGGGACGGGTTCGGCTCCACGGCGAAATCGGGCGTCTCGACCGCATCCGGCGGCTGCTCGACCGCCCCCGTCTCGCGCACGGCTCGATAGACGCCCCCCTCGTCCAATCCCGCGAAGTACTCGTCGTCGCCCACGGCGAACGCCCTCACGATGAGCCAGGGTTTGAGCCCATCGGTCTCGAGAGACCAGGTCTGTCCCGCGTTGGTCGAGAGGAACAGCTCGCCCCTCGTTCCGGCGAGGAGCTTGTTGCCGTCGCTGGCCATGGCGAAGACGATCTTGTCGCCGAGCCCCGTGGCCTCCCACGCCCCTGCGACGGAATTCCATCGATACACGCCGTGGGACTCGAGCCCGACGAAGAGGGTCCCGCCGTGCGCGACGAGCGACCAGTCACGGAGCTCCGGCAAGCCGGCGTTCATGGCGACCCACTCGGTGGCGCCGTCGGGAAGCGCATACACGCCGTGGTCCTGCACGCCGGCATAGAGGGACGTGCCAATGCGCGCCAGGCCCCGGATGAACCCCGGCATCCCGTCGCCGACTTGCGCCCAGCTCTCGCCGCCGTCGTCCGATGCCCAGACCTCGCCGCCCCACGTGCCCGCATAGAGCAGGGGAGGAACGCTCCAGAGGACGTTGACCCCGTTCCACACGAAGCTGGTCTGCGTCCACGAGACCCCCTGATTCGTCGACTTCGAGACGCCTGCCCATGTCCCCGCGTAGACCGCCCCTTCGTGCGAGAGGATCGTGAAGACGAAGGGATTCCAGAGGCCTTCGATGGAGAGATTCCAGTTCTGGCCTTCATCCGGAGAGACGTGGATGCCGCCCCCAAAGGTCCCCGCGTAGACCCTCTCGCCGTCGGTCGCGAGGCAGTGGACACGGGGCGAGACGAGGCCGTCGCCGCGCCAGGTCCAGGATCCCGCGTCGGGATCGTACGAGAAGGCCCCCGCGCCGTACGTGCCGGCGAAGGAACTCGTCCCCCGGGACGTCATCGCGCGAACATCGCTGTTCCAGAGACCATCGTTTACCGAGCCCCATTGCTGCATCGCCCAGTCGTATCGGTAGACCCCGCCTCCCATGAGGCCGGCGTAGAGGTCCTGATCGGCCTCGACCGTGACCTCGACATTGTCGTCGCCGAGGCCGCTGTTCCACGGCGCCCACGCCGCCTCGTCGCAGTCGAGGACATAGACGCCGCCTTCATGGGTCGAGAGGTAGAGCGCGTCCCCGGAAGACCGGATCGACCGCATGCCAGCCGTCGTCGGGAGTCCCGCTTCCCACCGGCTCCAGACCGCCGTGGCCGGATCCAGACGGTAGAGGCCCGCGTCGAGGAGGGCGTAGAGGACGGTTCCCCGCAGGGCGAGCCGCCGCACCCATGACTGCGGTAGCCCATCATTGACATAGCTCCAGGCGGCGCCGCCGTCATCCGACCGGGCCACGCCGAACTGGCCGCCCGCGAAGACGCGCTCTCCGTAGCGGCAGGCGACGAGCGCGAGGATGATGGGATACCCTTCGTTGGGGAACGCGCCTGTGGCGTACCAGGTCATGCCGTCGTCATCCGAGCGGAAGACGCCCCCTCCCCAGGTTCCGGCGTAGACGGAGGTGGCGCTGGCCGCGAACGATTGCAGCGCGTAGTTGCAGCACGGCCACGTCAGGCCATCTTCCGCCGACGCCCACGACATCCCGCCGTCGGTCGACCTGTACAATCCGCCATTCTCCGTGCCCGCCAGAATCGTCCCTCTGGGGGTCGTGAGCATGCTGAGAATCGTGGCGCCCTGAGGACCTTCCGTCCACGTCCAGGCGAGCGACCGCGCTCCTGCCGGGTCGCCGGCAATCCCGAGCGCGAGCGCGCAGGCAAAGAACAATGTCCCGAGCTTGGTGATGGTCACGGTCTTCATGGTTGCGGCCTCCTTCCTGATCGCCGCCTCTCGGCGCCAGCGATTATAGACCCGATAGGCCCATCGAACAAGCGACAGGACGAGGGTGCGGCAGGACGAGGGTGACAGGACGAGGGCCGCGCCGATCTCGCCGGTCCCAAACAGGGTCGACCGCGCCCGAGGTCGATCGGGCGCTCTCAGTCCTCGGTGGTTCCGGCGGGCGCCGTCGCCTCCGAAGGCGCCGTCACCCCCGCGGGCGCCGCCGACTCGCGCGGCGATTTCTCCACGACCAGCCCCAGCAGGACCAGCGCTCCAAGAAGGACTCCGAAATAGGTCGTGACGAATCGCCAGAGGACCGCGAAGACGGGGATCGACGCCTTCGGCAGAACGAGCGCCATCACAGCGGCTATGCCCGTCTCCGCGATGAAGCTCGCTCCGGGCGTGGGGGCGAAGTAGAGAAAGAAGATGATCAGCATCTGGAGCATGACCATCTCCCAGAAGCCGGCATGGATGCCCAAGCCTCTGACGATCACATAGGCGACGAGGCATTTGTTGAAGTAGAGGACGACCGTGAGCAGGTAGTTCCAGACGAGCGTCAGACGTCCTTCCCTCCAGTAGACGCCGACATGCGTCGCGTATTGGTTCAGGAAGTCGAGGACGGACGCCGACCATCTTCCCAGGCGTTTGCTGTGACGGGGCAGGATCCTGCCGGCGAGCGCGAGAAGGCGCGCGATCATCCTGCCGAAGAGGATCGGCTTCACCAGGAGGAGAATGAAGAGCGCGAGGGTCACATAGAAGGTCGCGCGGCTGACGTCCAGCACCGTCAGGAGAGGGCCGGCGGCGGGCAGCCGCGATGGGATCACGTTCAGGATCCAGACGGCGCACAACAGGAGGAAGGAGAGGGTGGCGCAGAAGTTCAGAACGCTCACGCAGACGCCCGCGGCGTAGGGCACCCCGTAGCGGTTGAGGACATAGAGCTGCGCCGCCCCGCCTCCGGTCTGGAAGGGAGTCGCCGCGGCGAGAAAGATGTTCGCAAGGTTCGCCTTGAAGCAAGCCCAGAACCCGCGAGGAAGCAGCCGGCGCGTGAAGATGTGGATGCGAGCCGCCCCGGCGAAGAGGTCGACCGCGATCAGGACGACCGCCACTCCGAGATAGGCCAGATGGAAGCGGGCGAGGCACCGTAGGGTCTCGCCGCTTCCCGTGAGATAGAAGACAGCGGCGATCCCGAGGATCGTGAGAACGAGGAAGAGCCGGATCCCGCGCAGGAGACTCTTGCGCTGGAGGACGATCTCCATCAGGCGGCCATCGCGCGGCGGGGCACGGTCAGCGACCGTTTCGCCGCCTGCGCATCTGCCCCAGGGCGCCCACGGCGTCGGCGATCAGGGTGCCGATCGACTTCTCCGTGTTGGTCCTCATGCTGACCGAGCAGCCCCCGCACTGGTTTCCCTTCGAGAATCGCTCGATCAACTCGCTTCGGGTCTCGAAAGACACCGCCTGCATCGCGCACGGGGCGAGTCGGCCGTCTGGATTGACGACCAGCGATCGGTAGCCGGCGCGGCAATCGGGCAGGAAACTCCCCCGCGCGAAGAAGTCGTAGTACCGCCAGAGGGACGACTCGGTTGTGAAGATCCTTCCCGTTCTTCGCTTGAAGTCGATCAGGTGCTCGATCTGCTGTCTCAACCGCGGGAGGTCCTCGGGCCGCGGGGAGTGATCGGCATTCCCCGTCCGGAGCGGCGTGTAGGCGCTGAAGTTGATGGAGATGTCCCACTTCACTGCGTGCTCGGCCAGGGCGGGGAGATCGTCGATGTTCTGGCGCCGGATCACGCTGATCAGGGTGATGTCGTGGTTCCGGTGCGCCGCAAGCGCCGGGAGCAGGCGCCCGAGGTGGGCGTAGAGTCCGGGGATTCCCCTATTGTCGTCGTGTCTCTCGTCGGGGTAGTCGAGGGAGATGGAGAACTCGTCGACGCCCAGCCTCTTCAGCTCGAGGTACTTCGCTTCCGTCAGGAGCTCCGCGTTGGAGACGAAGACCACGTGGGGGAGTCCGCCGTCAGGCTTGATCCGTCTTGCTATCTCGAAGACATCATCGCGGAGGAGCGGCTCCCCGCCCGAGATCTGGGCCACGAGAGGCTGGAGTTCTCGGACGAGTTCGCCGAAGCGTTCTGGAGGGGCGAGCTTCTCGCCGGGGATCGGACCTCCCTTGTCGCAGTGGGCACAGTTGCAGTTGCAGGAGTGGATGACCTCGAGCGAGATCGCCAGGGGTCTGCCCTGGATGAGATTCCGGGCGCCGCGGCAGGCGAAAACAAGGGCGCGCTCCGCGCTCATGCTCGGCATGGTCGTCCCTCACTTGAGCCTTGCGAGAAGATCCCTGGCATCCGCGGCCTCTTTCGCTCCCGGGAACCTCCGGAGCAGATCCTCCGCAGTCGTCCGGGCGGTCTTCCTGTCACCGAGCTGCATCAGGCTGTTGGCGCGAAGGAGAAGCGCTCCGGGGATCCGCGCGCTCTCGGGGTAGCTCTGCTCGAGCCGGGCGCACTCCTCCGCCGCGCGGGCGAAGTCCCCGCTCTTGGCATGGGCCCAGGCGGTCGAGTACTGCGCGTCGTCCGCCCACTCGGAGGATGGATGGGCGGAGATCATCCGGGCGTATTCCCTGATCGCGCCGGCATAGTCCCCCTGGCGATAGAGGCACTCGGCGATCGAGTACTGCGCCTCGTCCGCGAACTTCCCTGGCGGGGAGGTTTCGAGGCAGCTCCTGAACGCGGTCAAGGCGCCTGCATAGTCCTGCTGGGCATAGAGGCAGAAGCCGATCCTGTAGTGCGCTTCAGCGACGAGTTGCGAGGTCGGGTGCGCGGCCAGAAACTCGCGGTAGGCCCGGACCGCGGAGGAGAGGTCCTTCTGCTTCTCGCTGCAGTAGCCGATGGCGTATCGGGAGTCATCGGTCCACTCCGAGGACGGGTATCGGTCGACGAGGACCTGATACTCCGTGACCGCTCGCGCGTAGTCGCTCTGGCGGAAGTAGGCCTCGGCGATCGCGTGCTGGGCGTCCGCGGCGATCGCCGACTCAGGGTTGCGCGTCAGGTACTCGCGGAAGCCGGCGATGGCGGAGGCGTAGCTACCGAGCCGGAACGCCTCGAGCGCTCTGTCGTAGACGCGCTTCGTCTCGCGATCGAGCTGCGCGCGGGCCGCGAGGGGATCCGGCTTCGGATGTTGTTCCTGAGGCGAGGCGGTCGGCGGTTCGACCGGCGTCTGCGGCTGCGCTTGCGGAGTCTGTACCTGCGGCGGTGGAGCCTCCGCCTGTTCGGCCTGAGTCCGAGGTTGTTCCGTTCGTTCCTGCCTCGACTCGGATGGCTGGATCGGGATCGCGATGCCCGATCGGGTCTCGACGCCTCCGGTCTGCGGCGTCTCGCCCGTGGAGGGCGAGGGTCGAGCATCGGCGCGATCCCCCTCTGGTGACGCGGCCGCCGAGGGCGCTCGCGCCGTCGGGCCCCGCGAGCGCTCGGCCCTCGCGGGTTCCTCTGTCCCTGCCCGCGGTTCCGGTGGGGCGGCAGGGGGCCGCGCCGGCGTGGCGGCCTCTCCCCCCGCGTCCGACCCCGGCGGGAGAGAGCTCATCCGCTCGCCCCTGTCCGTCCCAGGCCCGGGCTCCGATGCCGGCGCCGGCGGCGCGGCGTCATCCGGCGATCCCAGGCCCGCCGTCCTTGGCCCCTGGAGGACGCGGACGATGAGCACGGTCGCCACCGCCGCAACAGCGCAAGCGCCCAAGGTGAGGGAGAGGCGAGAGAAGAGGCGCGAACCCTTGCGCGGACGGCGGATCGCCGTCGTTTCGGCGGGGAGGTCGATGGCCCGCAGCGCCTCGGCCATCTCTCCCGCCGACGAGAATCGCCTCTCCGGCTGCTTCTCGAGCGCGCGCTCGACGATCCTCGCCAGGGAAGCCGGAACGTGGGGCGCCAGCGTGGCGAGAGCCGGAGGAGTCGCGTCGACGTGCTGATAGGCGATGGTCATGGGGGTGTCGCCGACGAAGGGGACCCGACCGGAGAGCATCTCGTACAGCACGACGCCCAGGGCGTAGATGTCCGCCGTCCCGGTCACCTGGGTGCCCTGCACCTGTTCCGGCGCCATGTACTTCGGCGTGCCGACCATCGTCCCGGTGTCGGTCCTGAACTTCGATCCCGCCATCGCGGCGATGCCGAAATCGGTGACCTTGACGCGGCCGCTCGCGCGATCGATGAGGATATTCTCGGGCTTCACGTCCCTGTGCACGATCCCGCACCGATGGGCCGCGTCCAGCGCCAGAGCGACCTGTGTGGCGATGTCGATCGCCACGCGCGTCGGCAACGGTTCGCGGGAGGAGAGAATCGCGCCGAGGCTTCGCCCGTCGACGAACTCCATGACCAGGTAGTTCTCGCCCGCGTCCGTCTCGAGATCGTGGATCGTGACGATGTTGGGGTGATTGAGCCGGCCGAGCGCTTCGGCCTCTCTTCGGAACCGCTGGAGGTACTGCTCGTTGTCGCTCAACTGGGCGGGAAGGAGCTTGATCGCAACCGTGCGGCCGAGCGAGCGCTGGATCCCCTTGTAGACCACGCCCATACCGCCGCGGCCTATCTCCCCGGAGATCTCGTACTTGCCGTGCAGGATGCTCCGGGCGGGTTCGCCGAAGTCGTTCACGATTCCGTATCGTATGGGATGGCCGATGGAGCGTCAACATCGCGCCCGCGCGGGCCTCGCGGCGCGCCTGTCCGCTTCCCAGATTCGGCCAAGTGCCTCTAGACTCCCCCTATCGGAGATAAGGAGGTCATGGGATATGTCGAACGAAGGCGGAACGAAGGGCGCGCGTGTCGTTCTTCTCGCGAGCGACGGGATAGGATCCGGTTCGGATGACCTAGGCAGGATCCTGATGAGGTCCTTCCTCAAGACCCTGAAAGACGCGCCCTCGCGACCCGATGTCATCATCCTCCTCAATGCGGGGGTCAAACTCGTTGCGGAGGGATCGGATCTGCTCGACGATCTCCGCGCTCTCAAGGCGCTCGGCGTCGATCTCGCGGCCTGCGGGACATGCCTCGACTTCTTCCATTTGAAGGAGAAGGTCCGGGCCGGAAGGGTCACCAACATGAGCGAGATCGTCGCGACCCTCATGGCGGCCGAGCGGATCGTGCGCCCTTGAGCGAGTCGGCGAATCGGGCCGCGCCCCGGGGGGAGAGAGACTGCGTGATTCTCTTCGACTCGATCCATCACGTCGTCGCGGCGGAGAAGGTTCTCAAGGAGCGCGGCGTGTGGATCGATCTCGTGCCGGTGCCGAGGGTTCTGAGCGCCGATTGCGGTATGGCGATCGCCTTCCACCCGGCCGACCTCGATCTCGTCCTCTCGCATCTCTGCGAGGCGCCCCTTCGCTGGCGCGAAATCCATCGTCCGGAGGGGGACGGATACGGGAAGGTCCCGACACGATGATCTACTTCGACAACGCCGCCACGGCGGGGAAGAGGCCGCCCGAGGTCGGACGGGCGATGCTCCATGCTCTGGAGGACATCTCCGCCAACCCCGGGCGCAGCGCGCATCGACTCTCGCTGGAGGCGGCGCGGCTCGTGGCGGGGGCGCGGGAAGCGCTCGCGGGGCTGATCCACGCCCCGGACAGCAGCCACGTCATCATGACCAAGAACGCCACGGAAGCGATCAACCTCGTTCTCTTCGGCTCGCTGCGGAAAGGGGACCGCGTCCTCGCGGGTCTGCTCGAGCACAAC
>VGJL01000023.1 GCA_016867495.1 Candidatus Eisenbacteria bacterium
CGTTGAAATCAGCCTCCAGGTAGACCGTCTCGGCCGCAGCGACACCGCCGGCCGCCGCGAGGAAGGCGCAGCCAATCAGCAAGAGACGCCTTGGATCAAGCATGGCACAGTCCTCCCCTCTACCGGAAGATCGCCCGGATGCCGCCCCAGGTGGTCCTTGTCACGGGGACCGGATAGGGGCAAGGATTCTCGCCGCAGCCGGTCCCTGAGTCGGCAGGCGAGCCGCCCGCGCCGATGCAGGCGCTCTCGGTCAGCATTTCGCAATGGCCGTCGGCATAGCAGCAGGCCCTGGCCGTCGGCGGCGGGCACGGATTCGGATCGCAATCGGTCCCCGTTCCCATCGGCGTCCCGGACTCCTGGTAGCACAGCACGGGAGTCCGCATCGCACAGCTCCCATCCTCGCGGCAGCAGGCCTCGGGCGGCGGCTGGGAGCAGGGATTCGGATCACAGTCGCTCCCCGCGCCCTGCGCGATGCCTCCCGCCATCTGGCAGTTCTCGGGCGAGAGCTGCAGGCAGCGCCCGTCGGCGAAGCAGCATGCCTCGGCGCCACACGGGTTGGGATCGCAGTCGCTCCCCGCGCCCTGCGGGATCCCCTGATTGGCCGCGCATCCTTCCGCGGTGAGCATGATGCAGAAACCCGCGATGCAGCATGCCTGCGACTGGGGGCAGGGATTCGGATCGCAGTCGCTCCCGGGGCCTTGAGGCACGCCCGAGAGATCGACGCAGTCGTCGACCGGCAGGAGCACGCAAGTCCCCGTCAGGAGGCAACAGGCCTGCTGCTCGATCGGCTCGCACGGATTGGGGCTGCAGTCAGTCCCAGCGCCCTGCGGCTCCCCGTACATGTAGAGACACTCGTAATCGAGGAGAGCCTGACACGAGCCGTCGACGAAACAGCAGGCCTCGATCGGCGGCACGCCGAGCGTGAGCTCCATGCTGGCGTCCCATGGGGATCCGGTCTCGACCGAAGTCGACACCCAGGCCGGATGCCCGAAGTACTCGCTCTTGAACTTGCCCGCGAGGGCTTGCGTGGAGGCCGCCTTCGTCCTTCCCCAGTGTGGAGGATACGGATGGGAGTCCGCCTGGATGATCAGCCAGTACCTCGCGCCGGCGCTAATGGGGACATTGACAGCGAGGTCGTAGCGGTAGACGGGGTTTCCCAAACCATCGTTTCCGACCGAGGTGACTTGCGGCTCCACCGCGGGGTAACGACGGAACGGGTCGCTCGGAACCCCTCCATCATCTCCGTAGAAGATGATGTTGAATTCGGCGATATCGGGGTCTCCCTGCGTCCAGTTGTAAGGCCCGCCCCACCACCGGATGCTGCTGATTGTCCCGCTCGATCCGGATGTGAAGTCCTCCGCCACTTCCGACACGACATCGAAGTCGTAGGTGATCTCGGACGAGACCTTCGATCCCTCCAGATCGGGAGGCTGGCTCCAGAAGGCCGCGGGATTCCCCGGCAGCAGGGCCGCCTGCGAACTCCCCGGGGCGAACGAGCGCAACGGGACTTCTGCGAGGGACGGGCTCGACAGGAACAGGCCGAACACGGCGATACCGAGCACGGCAACGGGTGCGTGGCCGTGCCGGCCAGGAGGGTGGAGGTTCATGGATGACTCCTTTCGCGGCGCCGCGGTCGACAATGGAGCCTATCTCGCCGGGATGCAACGGACGATCTTCCGCCGGCGGGATCGCGGGAGGCGTGGTCAGGGAAAGGCACACCGCTCGAGCGAGGGGATGGACGATTCGAGCCACTCCTTCATCCCCAGGATAGGGAACGACCTCGCTCCCCGCGGCGCGGTCGCGAGGTCCTGCGACAACTCCGGCCTCACGAAGACCGTGCCCGGGCACACATGCATCGGCTCCGGCCGCTACCAGTCGATCCCGAATGACGGGACCATTCGCTCCTCGTTCCCCCACATCTGGGAGTACTACAGGGCGGCGACGGGCGCGCCCGATAGGGACGCAATCGTCCTCACGACCAAGAGCAAGCTCGCCTGCCTCTCCCACTCCGACCACGCGGACTACGGCGCGCCTGACAGCGCGTGGACGATCGCCGGACTGGATGACGACGACGCCGCGGTCGATCGGCTCGTCTTCGAGATCGCCACGCGTCGCCCGACAGTCTCCCTCGTCAGCCTCGCGGATGTCGATGCCGCCGCGCACGGAGGAGTCTGGGACGACTACACGCGGGCGATACGCCGGGCCGACTCCCTCATCTTCCGCCTCTGGACGAGCGCGCAGCTCTACAGCGAGTACATGGATCGAACCGCGTTTGTCATCATCGGAGACCACGGCCGCCACTCCGACGCGCACGGAAGCTGGACCGATCACGGGGACGCGTGCCCGGGATGTCGCAGGATCCCCCTCATCTGCCTCGGGCCCGACTTCGAGCCCGGCGCCGTCTCCTGGACCCTCTGCCAGCAGTCCGACCTTTGCCGCACGCTGGGAGCGGTATTGGGGATTCCAACGCCGCTCGCGGGCGGGAGAGTCCTCACGGAGCTGATGGGCGTCAGCGACGTCGGGCCACGACCGCAGCCTGCAAACGGCATCCCCATACGCCGCTCGGGACGTGGCGTCTGTTTCGAGATTCCGCCGATGAAGGGGCCGGCGACCATGCAGATCTTCGACCCGGCCGGCCGCAGCCTGCACGACGGTCGGGTCACACCCGGCCGCTCCTGGTGCTGGAGCGCCCCCGCCTCCGGCGCATACTTCTACCGCCTGCTGGGACCGGATGTGCCGGCGAGAGGGAGAGTCCTCGTGGTCGAATAGGCGGATGCCATAGGAGAGAGTCGTGAGCGCGATCGAGGCGGCGAGATGGTCGTGGCGATGCTCCAGTGCCACCGCCCGCGATCCCACACATCGCCTGACGCTTCTGATCAGGGATGGAGTCGGCTCTCCGATCGCCGCGCGCGTGCGTGTCCTGGGTTCGGACGGGCGCCTCCACCCCGACAGCGCGGACGCAGCCCGTCTTGTCCATCTGGCCCGCGGAGGCTACTTCTACGCGGCGGGCTCCTGCTGGATCGATCTCCCCGCCGGGGAGACGAGGATCACCGCGGGGAGCGGCTTCGAGCGCAGGCCCTGGGACGAGACGATCGAGATCAGGGAAAACATGACCGTGACGATCGTCCTCGACCGGATCGTCGATCTCGGGTCGGCGAGGCTGGTCGCCAGGGCGGAGAGGCTCTCCGTGATCCATTGCCTCGATCAGGAGCAGCACTCCCGACTCGATCGGGCTGGGCGCGCGGCTCCTGCGGGAGGATCGTCGCGGGGCCCGGATGCGAGGTGGGGGCGCGGACGGACGGACGCCTGCTGTGGAGCGGACGGACGCGGGATGGACGCGATGCCCCCGCGGGCGTCTACTTCATCCGGGGGGCGAGGCGCGGCTCCGGCATTCGACTGATCCGGATCCGCCGACGGATTCCGGCGAACCTCCGGCCATCCTCGTCCGTCTCCAGGTTGAGGCGTCCAGCCGGGCGCGGGAGGCAGCGCGGTGGGCCCGGTGGAAAGCGCGCGATCCCAGGGAGAGATGGCGATTGACCGACCTTGCGGCGCTCCTTGACCGATGCCGTGCGGGCGACCCGCTCGCCTGGGAGGCGCTCGTCCGCAGGTTTCAGGGGCGCGTCTACGGCATCGCCATCGTCCATCTCGGCAATGCGGAGGAAGCGAGGGATCTTGCCCAGGACGTCTTCGTCCGTCTTTATCGCCGGCTCGATCTTTGCACGAACGATGAAACGTTCATTCCGTGGCTCGTCCAGATCACGCGCAACGCGGCGATCGATCGCATCCGGCGGCGGCGGTCCCGGCCGCGGGCGATCGACATCCCGGTCGAGGAGCTGTCCGATCTTCCCTCTCCCGCGCCTGGACCGGCCGAGGAGTATCGCGCCGCGCGGCGTCGCGCGCTCGTTCACAAGGCGCTGGGGAAGCTCGGCAGGCTCAATCGCGAGATCATCCTTCTCAAGGAGATCCAGGGGCTCAGCCTGGAAGCGATCGCCACGATGCTCAAAGCGCCGGTGGGGACCATCAAGTCCCGGTCCAACCGGGCGCGGATCGAGCTGGCGCGAGTCCTATCGACCATGATGAGGGAGGAGGGGGGCGACCCCCGATTCGAACCATGAACTGCCGGGAGTTCGAGGAGATCCTGCCCCTCCTCGCGGGGGACGATCTCCCGCCTAAGGTCCTTCAGACAGCGGAGATCCATGCATCCTCGTGCAAGAGGTGCGGCCGGCTCCTTGCCGCGGCGCGTGAGGAAGCGGGCGCGGGCGGCGCACCAGGCTATCTGACGCGATCGATCTTGAAGAGAACAAGCGGGACGGTCTGTCCGGCGATCGAGGATCGGCTCGTGGACTTCGCCGATGACGCGCTCGCAGGCGTCGATCTGGATCTCGTGGCCGGCCATCTCCTCCACTGCGAGGGCTGCAGCGACATGGTCGCCGCCCTCGAGGTTCTGCGGCAGGATCTGCCGGCGCTCGCCGAGGTCCAGCCCGACAGCCGCTTCGTCCTGGATGTCCTCGAGCGAACCACGCGCGCAAGGCCCGCGCGCCGGCCGGGGATCGCGGATCATCTGCTCGCGGGATGGAGCAAGCTCGCCCGCAGGCCCAGAGTCGCCCTGGAGCTCGCCTACTGCGGGGCGGCGTTGATCTTCATTCTCGGCGGGTCGCCGGAGTCTCTTGTCCGGAGGACCGCGGCGCGGGAGGCCATGGCGCCGTTTCAGGGGGGCGCCGCGCTTCTCGCCGATCTCCTGCGCGCCGAGTGGCTGGAGGAGCTGAGCGGCACATTCTCCGGCGAGTCCCCGTCGGCGTTGACCGCGGGCGAGAGGGGGACTCGACTCGCGAGGACCTCTGCAGAGGTGTCATCCAGACTGCGGCGGGCCGGGCGCACGCTCGATCTGACGGCCGCCTACGCCCTGCCGGTCTGCCGGGCAGCGCTTCGGTGGGACGCCGTCGAACTCTGGCGGACTTGGCGGACCTACACGAGCGAGATGCGCCGCTGCTGGGTGGGGCCCGGTGCCGATCCCGGAGCGGCCGAGACCGAACCATCCGAGCGAAGCGTCCGTAACAGTGAGCAGGATGCCGGGGTGGAGTCGCCCGGACCGTGAGAGACAAGATCGCGCGGGCGCCTGCGGGAATGCGCCGCGCAGGAGGAGGATAGCCGCATGACACAATCAGAGAGCGGAAGACCCCTGCTGATCGAGAGAAGAAGGAAGAGGCCGGCGATCGCGGGACTTCTCTCCCTCCTGCCGGGACTCGGGCAGGTCTATGTCGGATACTATCGCCGCGGGTTCATCCACACGCTCGTCGCAGCCGCCGTGATCACGGTCCTGTCATCCAAGCAGGCCCCAGGAATGACACCGCTCTTCGGGATGTTCCTCACCTTCTTCTGGCTCTACAGCATCATCGATGCCGTACGACTCGCCAACCTCTACAACGACGCGCTCGCGGGGTTGGGGCCCGACGATCTCCGTCACGAGCTCGTCCTGATGGGGAACCGGGGCTCCATCCTCGGAGGATCCGCCCTGATCCTCGGCGGGTTCCTCTATCTCCTCCACAGGGTCTTCGGGGTGCCGATGGATTGGCTCAAGGACTGGTGGCCCGCGGTCCCCGTCGGCTTCGGGATCTATCTCCTCGTGCAGGGGCTCCGGGAGAAGAAGGCGAGAAACCCGTAGAGAGTTCTGACCACATCTGAGACGCTCGCATGCGGCACGCGCCCGGCTCGCAGGTCGCCTGAAGCTCGGCAGCTTCGCGCAGAGCCGCGACGAGCGCCCTCACCCTCATCTCGGGGGTGATGTCCGGCTCACGGGAGTCCATCGGGTTCATCCTCATCCCAGGCAAGGAGCCTCCGCTCGCCGGTGAGCGCGCGCTTGGCCGTCAAGTCCTGGCTCACCTCGAGGCAACCGAGGTACTCGCCACCCCCTCCCCTCAGGGCGAAGTACTCGATCGAGAGAAAGCGCCCGCCCATCTCGATCCAGAAGGCGGCGCGGTCCCTGCGCCCCGACTTGAAGGCATCCAGGATCTGCTCGACTACATCCACGCTCGAGGGCGGATGGCAGTATTGCACCTTGCGTCCGAGGATGGCGCGTGTGCGGGCGAAGATCCTCTCCTTCCCCTGCGTGAAGTAGCGCACGGTGTCCTCGCGGTCGACGAAGGTCAGGTCGAACGGGATCGTGTTGAGGACCGCCGCAAGCTCCTCAGGGGTGAAGCTGCCGCTAGGCAGATTCACTCGGATCGGGCCCGCGAGGCCCTCCGGCTCCTCAGGCGCCTCCAGGTCGGGCTTCCATTCGTCGGCGGGATCGACGAGGCAGAATCCGATCTCGGCGCTCCCCCGGGCGATCTCGACCCACTCGCGATCCGCCAGCGTGTCGAGGCACATCGGAAAGAGGATCCGCTCCTCCTTGTCGATCATTCCCGAGATCGCCGCCATCGCCGGGCGCAGGACGAGCGCCGCCATGGCGACGATCTCCCCCGCCGTGGCCGCCTTCGCCGCCGAGCCGAGCGCATCCATCGCGCCGCGCAGCAGGCGCCTCGTCTCGTCGTGCTTTCCCCACATGACCGTCGGGGGGCCTTTGATCCCATGCCGCTCGAGGTAGGGGAAGAGGAGGTGCTCCTTGCGGAGGTAGTGCTTCTCCACGTCCATCAGGTGGTTGAACCGCTCGCGGATCAGGTGGACGAGGCTCTTCGCCTCCGCATCCTCGGCCATCGCCTGCGCGCCGGCGAGTAGCGACTCGAGGGACTCGATCTCCCACTCGAGCGCGCGGTTCTCTTGCTGGAACGTGTGGACGGGATGTCCCTCCGGAGCCGTCCGCGCGCCCGTCTGGCTGATCGCCCCTTGAAGGGCCGCGGTGTGCACATCGCAGAGCCTGAGGATTTCCTCGACCGGCAGCCCCTCGGCGATCATCTCCTGCTCCACTGCCACGACATCGCCGTAGGGCACCTCGCCCAGCAGCCGGATGAGCTGCGGGCGCACGGCCTCCGGCGCCCTTCCCGCGTGCAGCTCCAGGATCATGTGTTTCAGAAGATCCTTGCGCCGGCGCGCATTGTCGATGAGCTCGCTCATTCTCGTTCCTCCTCTCGCCTCAGACGCTAGTCGTCTTCGCGGGAAGGACCATTGACCTAAGTCACGATGGCGCCACAAGCGAGCGCCGAACCAACGGAATGTGCTATAGTTATTTAGTGTCTGTGTGCGCCTCGCGCCTGGACGGTCGGGTCGCACGAACGGACCGCCCAACCCGTTCCGCCCGGACCAGATCCAAGGAGGAGGGGCCGTCGCACATGAGATCCACCAGCCGCATTCTCGCAATCATTCTGGCCATCAGCATCAGCCCCGCGATCGCGTCCTCCGCCGGCGCGATCCGGGTCGACGTGCCGGGGAGCACGGGCCAGCCGGGACTCACTCTCATCGGACAGTCGCCCAGGGGCGCCGAGCTGCACTACGAGATGGGATCCTACGAGCAGGAGTCGATCGTGGTGAACGGCGAGCCTTGCGTGAGGATCAGCCTTCCGGGCGTGATCCTTCCGAACGACGCCGGCGCGCCCGACCTGCCGGGGCTCAGCCGCTTCCTGGCGATCCCCGAGGGGGCAAGCGCCCGACTCGAGATCATCTCCTCGCAGACTGAGGTGGTCCATGGAATCGAGATCTCTCCCGCGCCCGTGATCCCTCGGGAGAACCAGGACGGGCCGCTCGTCTATGAGAGGAACGCGGCGATCTACGGCGCCGGCTCCTACTATCCCGCGAGTTCGGCGATCCTCTCCCCCGTGCAGGAGATCCGCGGCGTCGACTTCGTGATCCTCGGCGTCACTCCGTTCCAGTACAACCCGGCCCGCAAGGAGCTGCTCGTCTACAAGGAGATCGACATCAAGGTCGAGTTCATCGGAGGAACCGGCCTGTTCGGCGAGGAGCGCCTGCGGAGCCGCTTCTGGGAACCGATCCTGCAGCAGCATCTGATGAACTACGCGACGCTTCCCCAGGTCGACTGGGATCGCGGCGGACCCTCCCGCAACGGGTTCGATTACATCATCATCTCCCCCGACCAGGCCGACTTCATCGCGTGGGCCGACACGCTCAAAGCGTGGCGGAAGCTGCAGGGAGTTTCGACCGAGGTCTTCACCACGACCGAGATCGGGGGAACCACGTCCACCATCATCGAGAACTTCCTGAACACCGCCTACAACACCTGGGACCCGGCCCCGTCGGCGTTCCTGATCCTGGGCGACTACCCGGCTTCGGGATTCGACCGGGACAACGCGATCACCTCGCCGATCTACAACTCCTACTGCGTGTCGGACAACATCTACGCCGACGTCAACGGCGACCATCTTCCGGACATGATCCACGCGAGGATCACGGGACGGAACGGGACCGAACTGGGGCGGATGATCAACAAGATGCTCGACTACGAGCGCAACCCCGTCACCGACGCGCCGTACTATGACCATCCGATCATCGCTGGCGGATGGCAGACGGAGCGCTGGTTCATCCTCTGCGCGGAGACCCTCTACGGACACCAGGCCAACGCGCTGGGCAAGCACCCCGTGAGGGAGTACGCGATCTACTCCGGAACGCCGGGGACGGTCTGGTCCACGAACCAGAACACGTCGATCGTCGTGAACTACTTCGGGCCCAACGGGCTCGGCTACATTCCGGCCACGCCGCAGCATCTGACCGACTGGGGCGGCAACGCCACGCGGATCAACAACGACATCAACGCCGGGGCCTACCTGCTCGTGCACCGGGACCACGGGGCGGAGAACGGCTGGGGCGAGCCCGCCTACACCAACGCGAACCTCGCGGGCCTGCACAACACGATGCTCCCGTTCGTCTTCAGCATGAACTGCCTCACGGGCAAGTACGACTGGACCAGCGAGTGCTTCACCGAGGCCTTCCATCGCATGGCCCAGGGGGCTCTCGGGCTCGTCGCCGCCTCGGAGGTCTCCTACTCGTTCGTGAACGACACCTACGTCTGGGGGATGTGGGACACGATGTGGCCCGGCTTCATGCCCAACTACGGCCCCTACCCGCCCACGCAACCCTTCTCGACGGAGATGCGGACCGCATTCGGCATGGTGAGCGGCAAGTACTTCCTCCAATCGAGCAGCTGGCCGTACAACCCCGGCGACAAGACGGTCACCTACCACCTCTTCCATCATCACGGCGACGCCTTCATGACCCTCTACTCGCAGGTGCCCCAGAGCCTCACGGTGACCCACGACGACATCTGCATGATCGGCAACACGGTCTTCCATGTGCAGGCCGATGCGGGAGCGTTGATCGGCCTGACGATCGATGGGGAGATCGTGGCCGTCGCGACCGGAACCGGGATGCCCCAGGAGATCGAGATCCCGGCGCCGACGATGCCCGGATCCCTCAGGATCACTGTGACCAAGGCGAACTACTACAGGTACGACGAGTCGGTCGAGATCATCCCGCCGAGCGGGCCCTATCTGGTCTTCGAGACGACGCGCGTCCTGGACGATCCATTCGACCGGGACGGGATCCTCGACGCGGGCGAGCAGCCGGCTCTGTCGATCTCGCTGGAGAACGTCGGGATCGAGACGACGACGGGCGTGACGGCGCAGCTTCAGACGAGCGACCCGCACATCGCGATCCTCGATGGAGAGGCTTCCTACCCTGACATCGAAGCCGACTCGATCCGCGCCTCGATCGATCCCTTCTCGATCGTTGTGGCCGCAGGCGCCCCGGATGGGCACGTGGCGGCCTTCACGGTCACGGTCCAATCCAACGAGGGAACATGGAACTGCCCGTTCTCCCTTGCGATCCAGGGTCCGAGCCTGCATCAGGACGGCCATGTCCTGAACGACGAACCGCCCCAGGGGGATGGGGACGCCGTGATCGATCCGGGCGAGAACTTCTACCTGCAGCTATGGCTCGAGAACTCGGGCCACGCGTCCACGGGGCCGATCACGGCGACCCTGGCCACGATGGATCCCAATGTCCAGATCCTCGCTCCGGTGGCGGAGTGCCCCCCCATTCCGCCGGCAGGCAGAACGATCACGGGGGCCTTCGACGTCAAGGTTCTCTCAGCCTGCCCGAGCCCGGCCATATTGTCCTTCCAGCTCTTCCTGGCCGCTCCCGGCGGGTACTCGGCTACCTTGAACTTCAGCCTCGATGTCGGCGCATGGATCGACCAGGCGGAGACCGACAGGGGCTGGACCCTCAGCGCGCCCGACGACAATGCCACGGCGGGGCTCTGGGTCCGGGCGGAACCCGTCGGCACGACGTATGGGTCTCCGGCCCAGCAAGTGCAGCCCGAGTTCGACCACACCCCTGACCCCGCCCAGATCTGCTTCGTCACCGGCAACGGCGCGCCGGGCGGAGCCGCCGGCGACGCGGACGTCGACAACGGAAAGACGACGCTCCTCACGCCGGTCTTCGCGCTCGGCAACGCGACCTCGGCCACGATCTCCTACTGGAGGTGGTACACGAACAACCTGGGCAACAACCCCGGCCAGGACTACTGGGATGTCGAGGTCACATCGAACGGAACGACCTGGGTTCCGTTGGAGCACACGACGGCCAGCGCCAATAGCTGGAACCAGTACACGTTCAACCTCGGCGAGCATGTCACGTTGACCGACCAGGTCCGTATCCGGTTCGTGGCCTCCGACCTGGCTCCCGGATCGCTGGTCGAGGCCGCGGTGGACGACTTCGTCCTGGACGCGACCTACACGATCGCCGCGGATGCCTCGGAGGAGACCGCGACAGGGGCGCCTGGCATCGTCGCCTGCGGGCCGAATCCCGCGCGCGGGTGGATGACGGTCTCGTACCGTCTCGATCGCGCCTGCCCGGTCAGACTCACGCTGCACGATCTCGCGGGACGAAGGGTACGCACCCTCGTGAACGGCCCGGCCCTCGCGGGAATCCACGAGGTGAGCTTCGACGCGCACGACACGATCCTGAAGGCGCTCCCCTCGGGGATCTACTTCCTTAGGATGGAGGCCGACGGGGTCTCCTCGACCCGGCAGGTGACGATCGTTCGATAAGGCGAAGGGGCAGAGGCGGAGGCGGAAGCCTCGCGCCCGACTCGGAAGGCCGCCCGCCTCCCGCTCGTGGGGGGCGGGCGGGTTGCTTGGGGGCCTTATCATGAGCGGAATCGACATCCCCCTTTCCGAGGATCCCTCGATCTATCGCCGGTCCTTCCACGACAGCACCGACGCCATCGTGATCACCGATCTCGCCGGGAAGATCGCGATCGCGAATCAGGCATGGCTCAGCCTATACGGCTATGCCCTGGAGGAAGTGATCGGGAACTCGACGAGCCTCGTGAAGAGCGAGCAAACGACCCGCGAGATGTACGACTACATGTGGAGCCAGATCTCCGATCCGGCCAAGGGCTTCTGGCGTGGGGAGATCGTCAACCGAAAGAGGGACGGGACGGAAGTGGCCGTCCTTCTCACGATCACCCCCATCCGGCGGGAGGGGGGGATTGTCGGATACATGGGGCTCGGGATAGACGTCACGGAGCGGAAGGAGGCCGAGGCCCTTCGCGAGACCTACGGCATGATCGTCCGCCACGATCTCAAGGCCCCCCTCGGCTCCCTGCTCGCCCTCCTGGATGCGATGCTGGATGGGTTCACGGGGCCCATCACGGAGAAGCAAGAGGAGGTCCTCAGCCGAGCGAAGCGCTCGGCGCAGAGGATGCATGAGATCATCGCCACCTCTCTCGACATGGGTAAGCTCAAGCGCGGGATCTTGCGACTCGACATCGAGGATGTCGACCTCTTCGCCGCGGCGCGCGCATCGATCGAGACGCTCGAGCAGCTCGCCGCGAGGAGGGAAGCGCGGGTGAGGCTGTGCGCCGGGACGAGGGACGCGACACCTGAGGACACACTCGTCCTCTGTCTGGACCCGGTCCACTTGCAGCGCTGCGTCGACAATCTCCTCAAGAACGCGATCGAGGCCTCCCCGGAGGGCGGCGACGTCCGCGTCCTCATCGAGAAGACCGCGAACACGGCGTCCATCCGCTTCGAGAACGCCGGATCCCCGATCCCGCCCGACATCCGCGCGACGCTCTTTCACCCGTTCAGCGCCTACGGGAAGCGAGGGGGAACCGGACTCGGCGTCTACGGCGTCAAGATGACGGTCGAGGCGATGGGCGGGAGCATCCGCTACGAGTCGAACGAGAGCGGCACGGTCTTCGAGATCGCTTTCCCGATCGCAGTCAATCCAGAACGATGAGCCTTCGCGTCTGCCGGACCGGCTCCCGTGCCGTGACCTCCAGGGTGCCGCCGGCGCGAAACGCGGATCGTGGACAGAAGCAGGGCGCGAGCCGCGCGGGCCGGAACTCTTCCGGCCCGCTTAGGATCGCCTGGACGAGGTCGTTCCTCTCTAACGAACCACCGCCACCTGCTTGACCTGCGTCAGATCGGGCGTCTCCATCCGGACGAAGTAAACGCCCGACGCGATCCTCCTGCCCGCTTGGCCTATCGGCGAGATGTCCAGCGAGTGCTCGCCAGCCTCCTCCGTCCCTGCGAAGAGCGTCTTCACGCGCCTGCCCGCCACGTCAAACAACTCGAGCCTGACCGGCGAGCGAGCCGCCAGGCGATAGGTCAGGATCGCGCCCGAGCCGATCGGGTTGGGACGGCAGGCGCCGAGCCCGGTGATCAGGCGCCCATCGTTCTCCTGCGCGCCGGCCAGGGGAGGATGCACGATCGTCACGGTGATGTCATCGACCGCGGCCTCGACGAGGGATCCAGGAGACGTGTCGTCGGCGACGAACCGGAAGCGGACCGTCCCCGTGAGCGGAACGAAGGCTCCCACGTCGAAGGTCTGCTCGGTCCAGGAGTTCGCGCTCGCGGTCGTGTATTCGAGATGAACCCAGTTCGAGCCGTCCGAGGTGACGTCGACGCTCCAGTAGTCCTGGCCCGGGTTGTTCCCGAGGTTGTTCGTGTACCACCTCCAGTAGGAGATCGTGGCCGAGGTCGCGTCCGCCATGTCGAAGATCGGCGATAGCAGCGTCGTCCTGCCTCCGTCCACATCGTTGTCCGGGGCCGCTCCTCCCACGGGGCCGTTCGCGGTCACGAAGCAGATGTGCCCCGGATCGACGGTGTGATCGTTCTCCGGCTGCACCTGCTGGGGGGGGCTCCCGTAAGTCGTGCCGACCGGATCGGCGCGCTCCCACCGCCCGGTCGTCGCATTGTCTCCCGATGCGCCGAGCGTCCAGCCCATGTCCAGCTCCACGCTGTCGAACCAGGGTCCGACGCTGAGAAGAACCTCGGGCGACGCAAGGTAGGCATCCAACCCGCTCAGGTCGAGGACGAGCGATCCTGTGTAGATCGCGGGACACTCGGGCGAGATGTCCACCATGAAGCCGCCCACCTCGACTCCCCCGCCGACGGGGACCACCCCCACGGCCCGCGGGGTCTCGTTGCAGTCGAAGTAGCCGCCGCCATGCAGGACTCCCGTGAGATCGGGCGAGTCGCAACCGCCGACGTTCGCGATCCCGAGCGTGAGCCGGACCGTTTCGCCCGGGTCGGCGACTCCATCACCGTCGCCCGCCGCGTCGTAGATCTCGGCGACCGAGACCGCGTAGGACGGCGCCCTGGCCGCGAGGTTCATCGGCAGCACGCCGGGCTCCTCCGTGACGCCGAGCTGCAGGTTGAGCGGCTCGCCGTCCGGGACGTTGCTCGCGATGCGAATCACGTATGGCGGGACATTGGCAACGGTGCCCTCCGAGGGGATCTGCCCGTAGGCGCTCGAGGGAACGAGCAGCGTCACATAGGGCGAGGTCGTCGCGAGCGTGCCGATGACGTTCTCCGCGTCCGACAAGCCCATATTGTGCAGGGCGATCGTCAGCTCGATCTTCTCCCCGAAGTCGATCACGCCGTCGCCATCGCCCTGGGAGGATCCGTTGCCGTCGTCGTCGATCGTGATCTGGTCGATCGCGAGGTAGACCCCTTCCATGTTGCCGAAGAGGTTCAGCATGTCCCCCAGCCCGGCCGGAGTGCTGCTGTACTGGGGCGTCTCCGACTCGAAGTCGTTCGCCTCGGCGTAGATGAAGGCCTCATGCATCGAGACGATCCCGTCGTTGTTGGTGTCGGCATCGACCGGAACTCCGGCGGGGGTCTCCCAGCCGACCGCGCAGGTCCAGTGGTAGACGAAGGTGTCGTAGATGTAGTCGGGGCCCATCGCCCAGGAGAGCTCGTTCCAGTTGGCCGCGGTCGCGATGACGCGGCCGTCGCCGGCCAGGTCGTCGATCATTCCCCCGCTGTAGCACTGCTCGAAAGTGCAGATGATCGTCTCGCACGGTAGCGCGGCCACATAAGCGGCCATCTGATCGTCCCGCAGCTCCTCGAGATTCCAGAGATTGAGGTAGCAGTCGTACCCCGACTGCTGGCCGCCGTGGTCGGTCGTGAAGATGAAGAGCTGGTCGCTCGAGGTGAGAGTGGCGGCCAGCTCGTTGAAGACCTGGCCGACGTACTGGAGGGTAGCCGGGTACTCGATGTCCGGATCGCCGTCGCCGTCGAGATCGGGAGGCGAGTTCGTGCCGTTGGATCTATCGACCGCCGGGTTCGTCCCGTCGGAGATGCAGACCCGGATGTGGTCATCCGCGTACCCGTAGTACTCGACGAGCGCCCGGTAGATGAAGGCGCAGTCGTTCCAGTAGCGGATGTGGTTGTTGGACTGGTTGGCGCCTCCGCTGATGATGAAGGCCCAGGCCTGGCCGCGCGCGGGCGCGGGCTTCGGTAGGCCGCGCAGAAGCTCGCTGAATCTCTCGAGACTCGCCTCCGAGACGCCCGGAGGCGGGTTGTCGCTGCCGCTCGTGATCTCGATGAGCTCCGGCTGGAACAGAGGAGGAGTGGTCGCATCGTAACGGCGCACCTCGCCGGAGGAGGCATCGACCTGGAAGTACCAACAGGGATGCTCCCAGTTCGCGCCCGGATAGCGGTCCACGAAGACGAACCAGCTCGGATCGGCCGCGACAAAGATCACTTCCCTCCAGGCCGAGACCGCCTCCCCCGCGACAAGAGGGCGAGGGTGGACGAAGAGGCGGACTCCATCCAGCGATCCGCCGAGCTGCGTGCGGGTGACGAGCGACACGGCCTCGTCACGATCGACCGCGGGAGCCTGCGCCAGCGCTTGATGCGCCGGAGATCCCATAACCAGCAAGAGGAGGAAGAGGACGGAGAGAGCGTGGATAAGGGGACGGTGGGACTGCGGGGGCGCGGCCTTGCTGCGCATCGAGGTTGTCTCCCTTCATAGTTCGAGCCCGAGGCGGCGCGGGCCTGGAGGCCGCAAGGCCCCTCGGAGCTTTCGGGGGTTGTCGAATGGCCGTCACGATTATACCGCTCAGGAGCGCATACCGGAAGCGCCGCTTCACCCTCTGCTTCTCCCTCCCCACTCTCCCCGCGCCCGGCACGCTTCCCTTTCCGGGGCCATGTGATTGGTGTAGTCTCCCGGTGCTCATGAGCCTCTCCATCGGCGCGCGTTTGGGCCCTTACGAGATCCTCTCGCCGGTCGGGGCGGGAGGGATGGGGGAGGTCTACCGTGCCCGAGATACGCGCCTCGATCGGGAGGTCGCGATCAAGATCCTCCCGGCACTCCTCTCGGCGGACCCGGAACGCCGCCAGCGCTTCGAGCGCGAAGCGCGCGCCGTCTCGAGCCTCTCGCACCCCCACATCTGCTCGCTCTTCGATGTCGGCCATCAGGACGGGCTCGACTACCTGGTCATGGAGTACCTCGAGGGCGAGACGCTCGGCGCCCGGCTCCGGAAAGGCGCGATGGAAATCGAGCAGCTCCTGCGCACCGCAATCGAGATCGCCGATGCTCTCGACGCCGCCCATCGAAAGGGCCTGATCCACCGCGATCTGAAGCCTGGCAACGTCATGCTGACCAGATCCGGCGCGAAGCTCCTCGATTTCGGTCTCGCAAAGAGCATGCCTTCCGCAGCCGAAGCCTCGGGCGCGACCGCCGCTCCCACCATGACCAGTCCCTTGACGGCGAGGGGGACGATCGTCGGCACTCTCCAGTACATGGCCCCCGAGCAGCTCGAAGGAGGCGAGGCGGATGCGCGGACGGACATCTTCGCCTTCGGAGCCGTCCTGCATGAGATGGCGACAGCGCAGAAGGCCTTCGACGGGAAGACCCAGGCTTGCGTGATCGCGGCGATCCTCGAGCGCGATCCGCCGGCGGTCTCTTCGATCCAGCCGCGCTTCCCGCCGGCCCTGGATCGTCTGATCCGGACCTGCCTCGCGAAGGACCCGAGCGAGAGACGCCAGTCGATGCACGACGTCCTGCTCGATCTGAAGTGGATCTCCGAGGGAGGCTCGGAGGCAGGCGTTCCCGCCCGCGTATCGTCGCGTCGCAGGCTGAGGGGACGGCTGGCATGGGCCCTCGCCTCGGTGTTCGCGCTGGCCTCCCTGGCTCTCGGAATCGCGTACAACCGGGTGTCGCATCGAAAGGAGCGGATCGTCCGGGCCGTGATCCTCCCCCCCGAGAACACCGACTTCTTCCTCCTCTCGCATGGCCCGGGCCCCGTCTGCGTGTCGCCCGACGGCAGCCGGCTCGTCTTCGCCGCCCGAGCAGAGGACCAGCGCGTTCATCTGTGGGTGCGCGATCTCGACACCGACATGGCGCGCCCGCTGCATGGCACGGATGGAGGGGCCTATCCGTTCTGGTCGCAGGACAGCCGGACGGTCAGCCGCGATGGGCTGTTGAGGACCGTCGAGATTCAGGAAGATGGTGGAAGCCTACGCGTCGGGGCGACGACGAACCTCTTCAGCGTGCTCAACGCCTCGGACGGCACATATGACGACTCCCGCCAGCGCTCTCTCTGCGTCTTCCCGGCGGAGTGGGAGAAGACGAGGTGGCTCACGCTGGTCGTCAACTGGACCGCCGGGCTGGAGGGGAGGTAGGGCATGATGCGTCTCTGCGGGCGCCGCCGATTCGCAGTCCCCGCCATCGCGCTGATCGCGGCGACAGCCGGAGCGATGAGCGCCTCCCGCGCGCTTGCCGCCCCGGGAGGCGCCGGAGGGGGGGCGGTGCCGGAGATCCTCCTCGGCCTGGCCGTCATCCTGATCGCGGCCAAGCTCGGCGGAGAGCTCTTCGCCCGCATGGGCCAGCCGACGGTCCTGGGAGAGCTGCTGGCGGGCATCATCCTCGGGAATCTGCATCTGATCGGCGTCGACACCTTCGACTTCCTGCGGGAGGAGGCGACCTTTGCGGTCCTGGCCGAGATCGGGGTCGTGATCCTGCTCTTCGAGGTCGGTCTCGAAACCAGCGTTCGGGAGATGCTGAGCGTGGGATGGGTGGCGGGACTTGTGGCCGTCGTGGGGATCGTCGTCCCGACCGCCCTCGGAATCGGAGTGAGCAGCCTCTTTCACGGATCGGAGACCTTCTACGTTCATCTCTTCGTCGGCACGGTCCTGTGCGCGACGAGCGTGGGCATCACCGCCCGCGTCCTGAAGGACCTCGGCGCCCTTCGCCGGCGCGAGTCCAAGATCATCCTCGGCGCGGCGGTCATCGACGACATCCTGGGACTCCTCGTGCTCGCGACGGTCACCGCCATGATCGCAGCCGCGAACAGCGGCGCGACGATGAGCTTGCCGGGCCTTGCGGCGATCATTGGCAAGGCCCTGGCCTTCCTCGTCCTCTCGATCCTCGCCGGGCTCTGGGTCGCCCCCCGACTCTTCCGGGCCGCGACCCGGTTGCGCAGCCGGGGTCTCCTGATGACCCTGAGCCTCGCCTTCTGCTTCGTGCTGGCCTTCCTCGCCCATCGAGTCGGCCTCGCCTCGATCGTGGGGGCCTTCACGGCGGGGCTGATCCTGGAGGATGTCCACTATCGGGACCTGGCGACAAGAGAGGAGTCCGACCTGCATCAGCTCCTGCAGCCGATCGCGGCGCTGCTCTTGCCCGTCTTCTTCGTCCTCATGGGAATCGGCGTCGACGTGAGGGTGTTCGGGGATGTTTCGGGACTCGGATTCGCCCTCGTCCTCACGGTGGCCGCGGTGGCAGGCAAACAGGCATGCTCCCTTGCCGCCTCGGGGCGAGGAATCGACAGGCTCCTGGTCGGCTTCGGCATGATCCCCCGCGGAGAGGTGGGATTGATCTTCGCCGGGGTCGGCGCGACATTGATGCTCCAGGGCCACCCCGTCATCTCTCCCCAGGTCTTCTCGGCCGCGGTGATCATGGTGATGATCACGACGCTCGCCACGCCGCCGCTGCTCAAGTGGCGCCTCCAACGGGGGGCGAAGCTCCGGGCGGAGAACGACCCGGGCGCCCAGAAGGAGCCGGACGAGCCGTAGAGAGCCCGCGCGGGCTTCCAGACGGCCGATGCGCGCGTTCGCATGCGAGCGGCGTTGGGCCGAGCGGACGCGCACGCGCGGACCCGGCCGGGTCCGCTGGCGCGCGTCCTCGGGTGGATTTCTTAGCGCGCGCTCCGCTCCAGCAGGAGGCGGCGCGCGTAGGGGATCAGCCCGCCCGCGTCGATGATCGCCTGGCGGGCCTTCGGCAGGGGCTCGATCGCGAACGACTTGCCGGTCGTACGGTTGTGGACCTGGTCCCCCTCGATCTCCAGCTCGTGCCCTTCCTCGGCCTCGATCCCCGGGCAGATGACCATCCTGAGTCCGACATTGATCGAGTTCTGGAGGAAGATCCGGGCGAAGTGACGCGCCACGACGATCAGGTCATATCCCTTGATGCAAGATGCGGCCTGTTCCCTCGAGGAGCCGCAGCCGAAGTTCTTCCCCGTGACGATGAAGCTCCCGGGAGCGGCCTCCTTCGCCTTGAGCTTCCTGTTGAAGTCTGCATCGTCGGCGAAGGCGTACTGCGGCGTCTCCGTGGGCAGGACTGTCGCCATGAAGCGGCCCGGATAGATGATGTCGGTCGAGATGTCGTCCCCAAGCTTCCTCACAACCTTTCCTCTTGCCATCTCAGAGCACTCCTCTCGGGTCGGAAATCACGCCGGTCAGCGCGCTGGCCGCCGCGACCGCAGTCGAACACAGGTAGACCTCGGAGTTCGGATTGCCCATCCGTCCCTTGAAGTTCCGATTGGTCGTCGCAAGGGCTGTCTCCCCGTCCCCCAACGCTCCCTGGTGCACTCCCAGGCAGGGACCGCAACCGGGATTGCAGACCACGGCGCCCGCCTCGACGATGTCCTGGATGTACCCGAGGCGCATCGCATCGGTGTAGATCCGCCACGACGCGGGGAAGACGATCATGCGTGTCCCTTCGGCCACCCTCTTGCCTTTGAGAATCCGGGCAGCCACATCGAGATCGTCCAGGCGCCCGTTTGTGCACGAGCCGACAACGATCTGGTGCACCTTCTTGCCCGACACCTCCCGGATCGGCTTCACGTTGTCGACGGTGTGCGGACAGGCGATTTGCGGCTCCAGGCCCGCGGCGTCGATCCGGAGAATCTGATCGTAGACCGCGTCATCGTCCGGCCCGAAGATGTCGAGCGGATCGTCCACGCCCGCCTCCTCGCGGAGGTAGCGCTGGGTCTCGGCGTCGGGCGGCACCAAGCCGGCCGTCGCCCCCGCCTCGACGGTCATGTTGCAGAGGACCAGCCGTCCCGATGTGGGCATCTTGCGCACGGCCTCTCCGTGGAACTCGATCACCTTGAAGTTCGCCCCCTCGGCCGTGAGCTTCCCGACGAGGTAGAGGATGACATCCTTCGGATAGACCCCCTTCGGAAGCGCGCCGTCCACGACCACCTTGATCGTCCCCGGCACCTCCACGTTGAGGATGTTGCCGAGGGCCCAGACCGAGGCCATCTCGGTTGCCCCGATGCCGAAAGCGAAGGCTCCGAGCGCCCCGTGGGTCGTCGTGTGACTGTCGGTACCGACCACGACCTGGCCCGGCCGCACGTAGCCGTTCTCGGGGAGGATCTGGTGGCAGATGCCCCCGACGTCGCCCCGGATGTCATGGAACTTCGTGATTCCCTGCTTGCCCACGAAGTCGCGGATCTTCTTCTGGTTGGTCGCCGTCTTGGAAGACTCCGCGGGAACGCGGTGATCGAAGATGATCGCGATCCTGCCCGGATCCCACACGTTCGCCTCCCGACCCGTCCCCTGGAAGATCTCCATGAACTGATTGATCACGAGGGCGCCGTTTTCGTGGGACATCGCCAGGCTCACGGGCGGCTCCAGCACATCCCCCACCGCCACGCGATCCTTGCCGCAGGCCCGCGCGATCACCTTCTGCACGTAGGTCATGCCCATGGTGTCCATCTCCCTCCTACACGATACCTTTCGACTTGAGGGTGGCCAGCTCATCCGATCCCACGCCGAGCGTCGCTAGCACATCGGCCGTGTGCGCCGACAATCGAGGCGGCGGCGCCGTGATCTGCCCTGGCGTCTTCTCGAAGAGCGCCGTCAGGCCGAAGAGCGGAACCGTTCCGATCCCCTCGACTGCGACATCCTTCAACGTGCCTCTGTGCCTCACCTGAGGCTGCTTGAGTGCCTCCTCCAGGCTCAAGATCTCCCCGCTGGGGACATCCTTCGCATTCAGCAGGTCGACCCACTCGTTGGTGCCGCGCTCGGCCAGCTTGGCCTCGAGGAGCGGGGTCAGCGCCTTGCGGTTCTTCTTGCGGATGTCGCGCTTCTGGAAGCGCTCGTCCGTCTTGAGCTCCGGCACCCCGAGGACGTCGCAGACGGCCTCCCACTGCTCCTGCTTGTTGGCCGCGATATTGATGTAGCCGTCCTTCGTCCGGAACGTCCCGGAGGGGGCGGCCGTGAAGTTGTCGTTGCCCATGAGGACAGGCTGCTGGCCGCCGATCAGGAGGTTGGCCGCCACCCAACCCATGAGCGGCATGATCGAGTCGAGCATCGCGACATCGATGAACTGGCCCTCCCCCGTGCGCTCCCGGTTGTAGAGGGCGGCCATGATCGCGAAGGCGGCGTTCAGCCCGCCCACGGTGTCGCAGACCGGGAATCCAGCGCGCAGCGGGCTCAGGCGTTCGTCGCCGTTGACGGCCATCTCGCCGCTCAGACCCTGTATGATCTGGTCGTAGGCCGGCTTCAGAGCGTCGGGCCCCGTCTGCCCGAAGCCCGAGATCGCGCAGTAGATCAGGCGCGGATGTATCTCCTTGAGGACGTCGTAGCCCAGCCCCAGGCGCCCCATGACGTCGGGGCGGAAGTTCTCGACCAGGATGTCCGCGGTCTTCACGAGGCGCTTGAAGATCTCCTTGCCCTCGGGCGACTTCGTGTTGAGCGTGACCGACTTCTTGTTGGCGTTCTGCGCGAGGAAGCTCGTCCCCATGAGTTTCTCGTTCAGCTCCGGCAGGATCCCGAGCTTGCGGGCGAGATCGCCGTCCTTCGGGTTCTCGATCTTGATGACTTCCGCGCCCAGAAGCGCCAGGTGAAGCGTTGCGAAGGGTCCGGCCAGCACGTTCGTTAGGTCGAGAACGCGGATGCCGGAGAGGATCGACTTGCTCATGACTGCTCCTTTGCCCTGATGGGCCCCGTCCTGTAGACATACCCCTGCATGTCGCGTCCGAAGTGCGCCGCCACGTCGCGGGCGACGGCGATGACGCCTCCCAGGTCGACGTCCGTTCGCATCCCCTGGCGATGAAGGGCGTGCACGAAGTCCTCGGTCGCGACGTTGCCGGCCGCGACCTTGGTGAAGGGACAGCCCCCAAGCCCTGCGAAAGAAGTCTCGAACGAGGTCACGCCCATCCGCATCGCGGCGAAGATGTTCGCCATGCCGAGCCCGTAGGTGTTGTGGAAGTGACAGGTGCACTCGATGGCGGGGGCGAGCTTCTTCAGCGAGCCGAAGAGCCGCTCGACCTGCCCGGGGTCGGCATGACCGGCGGTGTCGGCAAGGCTTATTTGGTTCAGCCCGGCCTCATGATATGAGGCCGCCATGCGCAGGACGCGCTCTTCGGGAATCGGCCCCTCGAAACCGCATCCGAAGGCGGATTGAACGGACACCTGCACCTTCTTGCCGGCCGCCAGCGCCTCCTTGGCCGCGCCGATGATCCGCCGCGTCGCCTCTTCTGTTCCCATGCCGGTGTTCTTCTGGCTATGGGTTTCGCTCGCGGAGGCTCCCATGCAGAACATCTCGACGCCGCACTTGAGACCGCGTTCGAGCCCCTTCTCGTTGAGGACGAGACCCGAGAGGATCGTGCCACCCTCCTTGCCGGCCGTCAGGCGCCGGAACAGCTCGTCGGTGTCGGCCATCTGGGGGACCTTCTCCGGATGGACGAACGAGCCGACCTGGACGATGTCGACGCCGGCCGCCATGAGGCCGAGGATCCACTCCTCCTTCTTTTCTAGCGCGACGACCTGCTTCTCCATCTGCAGGCCGTCGCGGGGCCCCACTTCGTGAACGATCACGCGCGCCATCCTGTCTTCCCCTCCTTCAGATCTTCGCCGCGATGGCCTGCGCCATCTCGAGCGTCTTGGCCGATCCACCCATGTCGTAGGTGCGCACCTTCCCCTCGCGCACCACCTCGGCGACGGCCGATTCGATCCGCTCGCCGGCCTCGGCCTGCCCCAGCCAGTCGAGCATCATCTTCGCGGCGAGAATGGTGGCGATCGGATTCACCTTGTATTGCCCGGCGTACTTCGGGGCGGAGCCGTGCGTCGGCTCGAATACGGCGAGCTTCTGCCCGATGTTCCCCGAACAACCGAATCCCAGGCCGCCGACCATCTGGGCGCAGAGATCCGAGATGATGTCGCCGTAGAGATTCGGCGCCACCAGCACCTCGTAACTGAAAGGGTTCTTGAGCAGCCACATCGTCATGGCGTCGATGTTGGCGTCGTCCAGGGCGATCTCGGGGAACTCCTTCGCGACCGCCCGGGCTGTCTCGAGGAAGAGGCCGTCGGTCGCGCGGACCACGTTGGCCTTGTGGACCACCGTCACCTTCTTGCGCCCGAACTTCTTGGCGAACTCGAATGCCGCCCGCACGATCCGCTCCGACCCCTTCCGGGTGTTGATCTTGCAGGAGATGGAGTACTGATCCGACGGCAGGTCCTTGAACGCCTTGAAGGGCGGCGAGAGCGCCGCCAGCGTATCGCGAAGCTGATCGGGCACGGTGTTGAACTCGACGCCCGCGTAGAGGTCCTCGGTGTTCTCGCGGAAGACGACGAGGTCGATCGCCTCCTTGAAGTTGAGCGGGTTTTGCGCGTACGCCTTGCAGGGGCGCAGGCAGATGTAGAGATCGAAGAGCTGCCGCATCCGGACGATGGGAGAACGATAGACGAGGTTCTTGCCTTGCAGCTCTGGAACCAGCTCCTTCTCCGCCGCCTTGACCGGCTTCGATGTGATGGCGCCGAACATCGCGGCGTCCACGTTCTTGAGGAGATCGATCGTCCGCTGCGGGAACGCGTCGCCCTCCTTGCACCAGAACTCCCAGCCGATGTCCCCGTGGACGTAATCCGCGTCGAGTCCGACCTTGTCGAGCACGATCCTCGCGGCCTCCATCACCTCCACGCCCACTCCATCCCCCGGCAACCACGCGATTCGAACCTTCCCGGCCATTCCCGAAACCTCCTTGCTCGAGCGCCCACCGCGCCCTCCGCAGACGACTTTCCACGAGCCGGCCCCATGCGCCGGACCCGGATGAGAGCGTACCGAGGAGCAGAAACTTAGACCAGTAGATTAACGGCCATTGAAACTTCGATCCAGTCGAAGTATTGTTCGAGCATGAAGTGGGTTAACTACCATCATCTTTATTACTTTTGGCTTGTCGCCCGCGAGGGAAGCCTTGCCCGAGCGAGCGCGGAGCTCAGGCTGGCGCAATCCACGGTCAGCAAGCAGATCCACCTGCTGCAGCGTTCCCTGGGCCACGACCTCTTCAACAAAGACGGCCGGCGACTCGCTCTGACGGCACGCGGGAAGGTCGTCTTCCGTTATGCGGAAGAGATCTTCGGCCTGGGCCGCGAGATGCTCGACTCCCTGCAGGACCGTCCCGTCGGGAGACCCCTTCGAGTCACGGTCGGCATCGCCGATGTGGTTCCCAAGCTGATCGCCGAGCGGGTGCTTGCCCCGGTTCTGACGCTCGGGCAGGCGGTCCGGCTCGTCTGCAGAGAGGACAAGCCCGACCGGCTGCTCGCCGATCTCGCCCTGCACGAGCTCGACATGGTCCTGACCGAGGCGCCCGCCAATCCGAACGTGAAGGTCCGAGCCTTCAGTCATCTCCTCGGGGAATCTGGGATGGAGATCTTCGGCCGCGCCGATCTGGTCGCCAGGTACAGGCCGGGCTTTCCCGACTCGCTCGGGGAAGCTCCCTTGCTCGTGCCCGCAGAGAACACCGTCCTGCGCAGATCGCTCGACCAGTGGTTCCAGGCCAGGGGGATCAGGCCCAACATCGTCGGCGAGTTCGAAGACAGCGCGCTCCTCAAGGTCTTCGGCCTTCGCGGCCTCGGGCTCTTCCCCGCAGCCTCGATCATCTCGCAGGACGTCCAGACCCAGTACAGGGTCCGCTCTGCCGGGAGGATCCCCGCGGTGCGGGAGAGACTTTACGCGGTGACGGTCGAGCGCAAGATCAAGCACCCCGCCGTTGCGGCAATCTGCGAGACGGCGAGATCGATGCTGTACGGGACGAGATAGACGGCGATCCGCCGACGCGCGTCCTCGAGGGCGCAGGCGCGATCTCTGTTGTGGAACCGGGGCCCTCCCCAAGGTATGATCAACCTGCCATCGGTGATGGCCGTGGTTGCCGGTCCTTGGCGCCGCGAGGACATCCTCTCCATCCAGGAGGCGCGCGATGCACAGACTCCCTCCCCTCGGAGTTGCTCTGCTTGTCGGTCTCGCTCTTCCGTGCGCCGCCCCCGCGCTCGACTACGTCGAGTCGTCCCAGGGGCTCGTCCCCCCGAGCTGGGAGGGCGGGCGCACGGAACTCGAGTTCTCCGACGTCGACGCCGACGGCAACGTCGATCTCGTCTCGATCGGCGATCACGGGAGTCCCTACATCAACACCGATGAGCATGGGATCATGGTCTGGTTCGGCGACGGGCGAGGGGCCTGGAGCGTCTACCAGTCAGGCAACTTCGGCTATGGCGGCATCGCGCTCGGCGACATCAACAACGACGGCCTGATCGACGCGGCCTACGGGATGCATCACAACTACTCGTCCAACGACTTCGGGGACCAGATCCTCGAGGCGGCCCTGGGCGACGGGACCGGCAAGAACTGGATCGCGTGGGACGATGGCCTCGCGACATCGGGCGAAGACTGGGGCATGTTCTGCACCGATCTTGCGGACATCGACAATGACGGCGATCTCGACATCGGATCGAACTCCTTCGGCTGCTGCGCAGGCGTGCACGTCTACAGAAACCATGGCGACGGCACCTGGACGCAATCTTTCGGATTCCTGGGCGGAAACTCCGGGATGGAGTTCATCTTCGGCGACATCAACGCAGACGGATTCATGGACTTCGTCGCCGCCAACCAGACAGGCACTGTCTACCTGGGCGACGGGAGCGGCGACTTCGCGAATGCCGATGGCAACCTGCCGGGCGGCAGCTCGACCGGGCGCAACGGCCCATCCCTCGGCGACATCGACAACGACGGCGATCTGGACATCGCCTTCAAGGGATCGAGCGCGAGCCTCGAGGTCTGGCTATGGAACGGGATCGGCAACTGGATCCGGGCGGCGGACGGACTGCCGAGCTCGGGCATTGCGACGACCCAGTTGAACGACATGAATGGAGACGGCTGGCTCGATGTCATCGGCCTCGGCAACGGGGTTCTGCGGATCTGGCTGGGCGACGGCGGCGCGACCTGGACGCAGGCGGCCCAGATCAACTTCCCTTCGCCCGGCACATGGTCGGCTCTCCGCGTTGGCGGTGACGTGGATCACAACGGACTGCCTGACATCGCCGCCGTCACCAAGCAAGGGAACTTCCCCTCGGACTACAACCGCCTGCGCGTCTTCCGTGAGTCGTCTCAGGTCGGCGCCTTGACCGCCCGCTTCGTCTCGCCGCGCGGGGGGGAGCGTCTCGCGGGCGGCTCGATACGATTCATCGACTGGATGGCGGCGGTGCCGCCAGGCGAGCAGGCACGAGCCGCGATCGAACTGTCGGCGCACGGACCGGAAGGTCCCTGGATTCCCGTCGCCGACGGCCTGCCCGATGGCGGGCGATACCAATGGCGCGTTCCCGTCGTCGCCGAGACAGACCAGGCCTTCCTGCGCCTACGCGTGACGGTCGGGGCGGAGATTGTCGAGACTACGACGCCGCGCGCGTTCTCCATCCTGCCGCCGACGGCGGCGTCCATCGGGGAATGGACGGGAGGAGCCGGCGACGGCGCCCTGGCGTTCCCGAATCCTTCGGGGGGCGGAGTCCGCCTCTTGCTCTCGGGCGGTCGCGAGGAGATCGTGCGGGTGCATGACACGGGCGGGCGCCTGGTGCGGGTCCTCCATGGAGCGGCTCCTGTGTGGGACGGGCGCGACGAGCGCGGGGGCTCTGTCCCGGCCGGCGTCTACTGCGCCACGCGAGGGGGGAAGACCGTGCGGGTCGTGAGGCTCCGATAAGGCCATGTGTCCTCCCACTTCCTGTTGAGGGGGTGGGGTGCCTAGGTAGATCCTGGGTCATCCCACGGGCTCGAGGAGGGAAGAGAAGGAGGACGGGATGGTTCGTAGGGAGGTTGAGCGT
>VGJL01000024.1 GCA_016867495.1 Candidatus Eisenbacteria bacterium
GGCCCAGGGTTCGCCGGACGCGCGAACTCAGATCCAGGTAACGCCGCAGCTCGAGGATCTCCAGCGGGTCGAGGAGATCCTCTTCCATGAAGAGCCTCGCGATCAGCGGCTCGAGCTCGCCGATCTCGACAGGCCCCGGGTCGTATCCGGCGATCCAGAGGTCCCGCATCTGGCGCACGCGATCGAGCTCGCCCTCGACCGCGGCGCGATCGACGCACGGACGCAGGGCAAGTGCCCCCTGACGGCCCCGCGCCGAGTGGGCGCGTTCGGCGACCATCTGGCAGACCTTGGGAAACTCCAGCAGACCTAGTACGTGTTGGTTCACGAAAATGGCCGGCCCGGCGCGACCGGGCCGGCCTCGATAGGCGGTTTGGCCCGGATCTACCGGTACGAGCTCCGGCTCGAAGTGCCCTTTCTCCGAGCGGCGTTCTCCTTGCGCTTGCGCTTCTCGCTGGGCTTCTCGAAGTGCTGATGCTTGCGAACGTCCGCGAGGATGCCCGCCTTCTCGCACTTCTTCTTGAATCGCCGTAAGGCGCTCTCGAACGACTCGCCTTCCTTCACGCGAATCCCTGGCAAACTGGATCCCACCCCCTCACTGTGGATAGATTCGAGATGATCGGCGGGCCGCCCACGCAACCCAACCTTCTTGGTGATTGGAGACTATCGGCTCGGGCAAGGCGCTGTCAACCCCGCGGCAACGGCATCTCGACCCCGCGCGCACCCCGCTCTCCGGCCTCCCGCGAGGCTCGACATCCCCCGGCCGTGAAGGCCGCGGGAACCGCGCCTGCGGGTCGCCGGGCGAGACCGAGTCTTCCGGCGGGCGGGCGATTGCCCCTACACTGCACAGATGCGCGGCGAGCGAGCGCCCTTCGCGATCGCGCGGCGCCGGGCGGAAAGACCGGAGGACCCAGCATGGACGGCTACGTCGGGGTCGACTTCTACCGAATCGACGACCTCCTCACCGGCGAGGAGCGGATGATCCGAGACACGGTTCGCTCGTGGGTCGACGAACGCTTCCTGCCCGGGATCAACGGATGGGCGAAGGAAGCGCGCTTCCCAACAGAGCTGATTCCCGAGATCGCCGCCATGGGATTCCTGGGACCCCACATCCCGGGCGAGGGGAGCCCGAACCTCGGCCCGGTGGCCTACGGCTTGATCCAGCAGGAGCTCGAGCGGGGCGACAGCGGCCTGAGGAGCTTCGCCTCCGTGCAGGGCTCGCTGGTCATGTACCCGATCCACACCTTCGGGAGCGACGAGCAGCGCCGCCTCTGGCTTCCGCCTCTGCGCTCCGGCAAGGCGATCGGCTGCTTTGGCCTGACCGAAGCAGATGCCGGCTCGAATCCGGGCGCGATGCGCACGAGCGCGCGCAGGGACGGCAGCGGCTGGGTTCTCAACGGATCGAAGATGTGGATCACCAGCGGGTCGATCGCCGATCTCGCCGTCGTCTGGGCGCGCACCGAAGAGGGATTCCGCGGCTTTCTCGTCGAGGCCGGAACGCCTGGGTTCTCCGCTCACGAGATCAAGACGAAGTGGAGCCTCAAGGCCTCCGTGACTTCGGAGCTCGTCTTCGAGGACTGCCGCCTGGGGACCGAGGCGATGCTACCGGGCGCGATCGGGCTGAAGGCGCCGCTCGATTGCCTCACGCAGGCGCGCTACGGGATCGCCTGGGGCGCGATGGGTGCGGCGATGGCCTGCTACCACGAGGCCCTGCGCTACGCAATGACGCGGGCGCAGTTCGATGGGCCGATCGCCAAGCACCAGATCGTCCAGGAGAGGCTCGTCGAGATGCTGGCGGCGATCACCAAGGGCCAGCTCCTCGCCTATCGCCTCGGTCGCATGAAGGAAGAAGGGAAGGCGCGCTTCCACCACGTCTCTCTCGCGAAGAGAGAGAACGTCCGCGCCGCCCTGACGATCGCACGCGACGCGCGCGATCTGCTTGGCGCCAGCGGGATCACGGACGAGTACCCGGTGGGCCGGCACCTGGTCAATCTCGAGTCGGTCTCGACCTATGAGGGAACGCACACCGTCCACGCGCTCATCCTGGGCGCCTCGATCACCGGGATCGAGGCATACCGCTAGCGGCAGGAAGGAGGAAACCTTGCGTTACGAGCGTCTCGTCTCGCCGGCGGAGGGGCGACCCATCGAGGTCAGGGACGGACGCCTCGAAGTGCCCGACCATGTGATCCTCCCCTTCATCGAAGGGGACGGCATCGGCCGAGATCTCTGGGGGGCATCGAGGCTGGTCTTCGACGCGGCCGTCGCCCGCGTCTATCGGGGCGAGAGGAAGGTGGCCTGGTTCGAAGTCTACGCCGGGGAGAAGGCGACCCGTGTCTATGGCGAGACGACATGGCTGCCGTCCGACACGCTCGCGGCGATCCGCGACTACCGCGTAGCGATCAAGGGCCCCCTCACGACCCCCGTCGGAGGCGGGATCCGCAGCCTCAACGTTGCGCTCCGGCAGGAGCTCGACCTCTACGCCTGCGTTCGCCCCGTCTCCTGGATCCCCGGAGTCCCCTCCCCCGTCCGCGAGCCGCAGAAGCTCGACATCGTCATCTTCCGCGAGAACATGGAGGACCTCTACAGGGGGATCGAGTGGGCGGAGGGGACGGCGGAGGCGCGCGGGCTGATCCGCTACATCGCCGAGCGGCTGGGCAAGGAGATCCCGATCGACTCCGGGATCGGCATCAAGCCGATCAGCGTATCGGGGACCCGTAGGCTGGTCCGCCTGGCGATCCGCCACGCGATCGAGCACGGACGCAGGCGCGTCACATTGGTCCACAAGGGGAACATCATGAAGTTCACGGAGGGGGCATTCCGGGACTGGGGATACAGCCTGGCGCGGGAGGAGTTCCCCGACCGCGTCGTCCTGGAGGACGACCTCGGAGGCAAGCCGATCCCCGCGGGGAAGATCCTCGTCAACGACCGGATCGCCGATTCGATGTTCCAGCAGATCCTGCTCCGGCCCGACGAGTACGAGGTCCTGGCGACGCCGAACCTGAACGGCGACTACCTGAGCGACGCCTGCGCGGCGCAGGTCGGCGGCCTCGGCATGGCCCCCGGATCGAATGTCGGCGATTGCATCGGCCTCTTCGAGGCCACGCATGGGACCGCTCCCAAATATGCGGGACAGGACAAGGTCAACCCGGGATCGCTCATCCTCTCGGGAGCGATGATGTTCGATTACATCGGCTGGCCGGAGGCCGCCCGCGTCATCCGCGGGGCTCTCGCGGCGGCCGTGTCGCGCGGACAGGTGACCTACGACCTTCACAGGCAGATGGAGGGAGCGACCCTCCTGTCGACCTCCGGCTTCGCGAAGGCCATCGTCTCGGCGATGGAGGAGGTGTGAGCATGGGCAAGTCGATGCGCGCCGGCCGCTGCGCTGGGATGTCGCGTCTCGCTCCTTCTAAGGTCTTTGTCCAGGCGCTCGCGGTCGCGCTCCTGCTTTCCGCGACGCCGGCCGCGGCATCGATCCGCTTCGCGGGAGCGCCGGGAATCGGATACCGGTTTCCGATCGATTCGGGCCTCGCCGACCTCTATGGATCGGCCCCGTCGCTCCATGCCGCGGGGGAGGTCTTGATCGAACCTCTCCCCTTCTCGACTGCCGTCGAGGTCGGTTACTCATGGTCCAAGTGCGATCACGCGGGCGCTCCCTTCTTCGTCGCATCCGCCGAATCGAAGCTGCAGCTCGTGCCGATCGAGATCCTCTTCCGGCTGCCGCTGCGCGACGGGCCCCTCGCGCCGCATGCGGGAGTCGGCCTCGAGCTGCTCTGGATCAAGGAGTCCTTCCGCTACAAGCTCCTCGGAGAGCAGGGAGATCGAGACGCCGCGGGAAGCCTCCATCCGGGCCTGGTCCTCGTGGCGGGCGCCCAGCGGAACCGCTCGCCGAAGCTCAGGCTGGAAGGGTACGCGAGCATCGTCAGCGCCAAGAAGAAGGTGACTCGCGGCGAGACGTACGAACCTTCGAACGCCGAGAAGGTCAACGCGGGATCTCTCGGGCTTCGGATCTACTGGAGGCTCCCATGAACGGACGCATCGCGCGCCTCGCCGTTCTCTTCCTGTCCCTGTCGGCCGCGCAGGCTGCCGCGGCATCGGCTTCTGAGCCGGGGAGCGGAGGCACCCGCCTCGAGCCCTTCCTGGCGAGGCTGGCCGCGGGGAATGAGGCAAAGGCGGTTCCCCCCGCACCTCCTTTCATCGCATGGGACGAGGAGGAGGCGGTCCGCCTGCGCGCCCGCGTGCTCCTTCTGCGCGAGCCGGAGTTCGATTGGCGGGAGCTGCGGGCCGCCTGCGAGGGCCTCTCCCCCTCGATGGAGTGGGAGGGCGAGGGGCGCGAGGTCGCTCAGGCCGTGATCGCCTGGCGCGATCTGCCGGTCATCGCTGAGCTGCCCGGCCTTCGCTATCTCTTCCGTCCCCCCGCCGGAGTCCCCTGCGCCGAGGTCGAGACGGAAGGGCTCGCGGGGATGCTCGTGCCGGAGTTCCGGGAGGCCTGCCCCGGCTGCGCGGGCGTGGGAAGCAGGATCGCGATCCTGGACAAGGGATTCGCCGACTATGAGCGATTTGTCGGGACCGAGCTCCCGGAGGATCTTGTCGTCCGCTCCTTCTTCGACAGCCCCGAGGGGAACGGAGACATCGGAGGAGGAGGAGAGGACCACGGCGTCGCGTGCGCCGAGATCGTCCACGACATCGCCCCGGGAGCGCGGCTCTACCTCGTCAATGTGAACACGGTTCTCGATCTGGAGAAGGCGGTCGACTGGCTGATCGAGGAGCACGTCTCGGTCATCAGCCACTCCCTAGGCTGGTATTTCGGGAACCTCGAGGGGATCGGGCCGATCAACGACATCGCCGACAGGGCCGCGCGCAGCGACATCCTCTGGGTCAACTCGTCCGGAAACGAGGCGGAGCGCCACACGTGGACCCGATGGCGCGACGAGGACGGCGACGGCAGCCTCGAGTTCGATGCCGCGGGCGACGAGCGTCTCGACTTCGCCAATCTCCGGACCGGCCAGGATCTGGTCCTCATCCTGCTCTGGGATGAGTGGCCGATCGCCTCCGCCACCGATCTCACACTAGAACTGGTCGATGAGGGGGATCAGGTCCTGGCGTCGAGCGAAGCGTATCCTTTCGCCTACAGGTATCTCGCATGGACCTCGACCGACGGACGCCCCGTCGCGGCCCGCGTGCGGCGCGCGCGGGGGAACATGGGGAGCCGAGCGGTCCACGTCTTCCGCGTCGGATCGGGCGTCACCATGGAGGAGCATGCAAGGCCCGACCGCAGCCTGCTGGTTCCATCGGACAGCCCCTCGGTGATCGCCGTCGGGGCGACCTACTGGATGGACGAGACGCTCGACTCCTACAGCAGCCGCGGCGCCACGGACGGGTCGGGCCCCGTCAAGCCGGAGCTCTGCGCGCCCGTGGGAGTCTCCACGGCGATCTACGGAGGCGGAGGCTTCCGCGGCACATCGGCCGCCGCCCCGCACGTCGCGGGTGCGGCCGGCCTGCTTGTCTCCTCGGGGATCAGGGGGGGCTTCCGCGATCTGCAGTGGACGCGCGAGGAGCTGGTCACGCTGCTCAGCAAGGCGGCGAAGCCCCCTTCGCAGATCAATCCGCCGATCACGCCGCTCGCCTGGGGAATCGTGCGGCTCCCGACGCCCGCTCCCGCCGCTCTGCGGCGCGCCCCGACTCTCTTGGGCAATCCCACGTCCGGATCCGTCGGCTGGATCGGCCCATGCCGGGATGCGCTCATCCTGGACTGCGCGGGACGAGCGGTCGCGCGGGGCCGCGACGGCCGATGGGACGGGCGGGATCTCGGAGGGCGTCAGGCGGCTCCCGGGATCTACTGGCTCTCGTGCGACGGATCGGCGGCCGCGCGGATCGTCTGGATGGGGCGCTGAGGGGATCGTCTGGCTGGTGCGCTGAGGGGATCGACGGCATCCGCGGCATGAGGCCGCGCGCGATCCGCGCTCCAGCCCCCGATTGCCATTGACCGCAGCGAGAGGCCACGATAGCCTTGGTGTTCGCCAATTTCGGACAACAGATCGGCCGGAACCAACAGGGGCGTCACAGATGAAGGCCTTGGCAGAGAAGATTCGCGCCGCGCGCAGCATTCTGCTCTCCACCCACAAGGATCCCGATGGCGACGGGATCGGCGCGGTCCTCGCCCTCGCCCTCGCCCTCCGCGGAGCGGGCACCGAGATCCATGTCCGCCTGCCCGATCCGGTTCCGGAGCGCTTCCGCTTCCTCGATCCGGAGGGGATCCTCGTCCATCTCGAGAATGGCCGGGAGGATCTCGGGTGCCCTCCTCCCGATCTGGCCCTCATGATCGACACGCACCAGTGGGCGCTGCTCGGCAGGGTCGGAGAGCTGATCCGATCCTCCGGAGTTCCCGTCCTGTTCCTCGACCATCACCCCGTCCGCGGCGCCGTGCGTGCCGACGTCTACGGGAATCCCGACTCCTGTTCGACCGGCGAGCTGGTCTACCGCCTCATCCTGCACTACCTCGATCTGCCGATCGACGCGAGGATCGCCACCTGCCTCTATGCCAGCGTGGCCTATGACACCCACTCGTTCCGCTACGTGCGCAACAGCCCCTCCCCGCACATCGTGGCCGCCGACCTGATCTCGAGAGGAGTCGACGCCACCGAGGTCTACCGGCATCTCTTCGCGAGCAACCCCGTCGGCAAGATGCGCCTGCTCGGCCGTCTCCTGGGCGCGATCCAGATCGAGGAGGAGGGGGAGCTGGCCCTTGTCGGGCTGCCTCTCGACTGGATGCGCCAGCACGAGGTCTGCGAGGACGATCTGCGCGACACCGTCAACTTCATGCTCGAGTTCAATCATGTCGAGGTCGCGGTCCTTCTGCGAGAAGTCGAGGGCGGGGAGACGAGGGTCTCCTTCCGCTCGAAGGGAAGGACCGAGATCCACGAGGCCGCCCTGAGTCTGGGAGGCGGCGGCCACGCCTTCGCCGCCGGGGCGACCGTCGCCGGCACCCTGGATGAGGCGCGGGCGAGAGTTCTCGACGCCGTGATTCCCCTGATCCGCAGGACGAAGGGATCGCCCTGCGGATCGTAGAGATAGGCCGCTGTCCGATCCGGCATCAGGCCGCGATTCGTGCGACGCCCCGCTCGGGGCGAGAGAGGTGAGAGGATGGACGAGATCCTGTCCCAGGAGAACCGAGAGTACCGCGCGCGCACTCGGGAGTTCGCCGAGAAGGTGATCCGGCCCGTGGCCGCGGAGTACGACCGCAAGCAGGAATACCCGTGGGAGATCCACGAGGCGCTCAAGAAGGCCGGGCTGACCGGCGTCTGGATCCCGAAGGAATACGGAGGGCACGGGGCGGGCCTGCTGAATCTCTGCATCGTCATCGAGGAGCTCTCCCGCGCCTGTGGCGGGATCGGTGTCGCCTACGCGGTCAACGCGCTCGGCTCCTTCCCGATCCTCCTCGCCGGCACCGAAGAGCAGAAGAAGAAGTACCTCACGCCTGTGGCGCGCGGCGAGGCCATGATCTCCTTCGGCCTCTCGGAGCGGGATGCCGGAAGCGACGCGGGCAGCCTCCGCTGCTCCGCCCGGCGAGACGGCGACCACTACATCCTCAACGGGCACAAGAAGTGGAACACCAACGGCGGGATCGCCACCTACTACACCGTCTTCTGCCGGACCGATCCGGCCTCCAAGGGCCCGCGCGGGCTCTCAGCCATCGTCGTCGAGAAGCCGACGCCCGGATTCAGCATCGGCAAGATCGAGGACAAGATGGGAATCCGCTGCGTGCCGGTCGTCGAGCTGGAGTTCGACAACTGCCGCGTGCCGGCCGCCAACATGCTCGGCGAGGAAGGCAAGGGCTTCCGCATCGCCATGGAGACCCTCGATCGGGCCCGCCCGGGCGTCGCCGCCCAGGCGGTCGGACTCGCGCAGGGAGCCATGGAGGTCGCCATCCGCCACACCTCGGAGCGCCGCCAGTTCGACGTGCAGATCCTCTCCTTCCAGGGGATCCAGTGGATGGTGGCGGACATGGGGACGCAGACGGAGGCGGCGCGCCAGCTCGTCTACACCACGGCAAGGGCTGTCGACGCGCAGGTGAAGAACATCTCCAAGATCTCGGCGATGTGCAAGGTCTTCGCGACCGACACGGCGATGAAGGTGACGACCGACGCCGTCCAGCTGATGGGCGGCTACGGCTTCATGAAGGACTTCCCCGCCGAGAAGTACATGCGCGACGCGAAGATCACCCAGATCTACGAGGGGACCAACCAGGTCCAGCGGATCGTGATCAGCCGGGCCATGATCAAGGAACTCGGCGTGACCGTCTGACGATCGGGAAAGGGAGCCCCTGGAGGCTCCGCCTGACGACACTCCGACAGGCCCTCCGGCGCCGCGGCCCGCGCGGCGGCCCGGGGGGCCTTACGGCGCCGCCCCCGCGCATCTTCCCCGAACGGCGCGGAGGCCCGGGCGGCGCGGCAGCGAAGCAGGGCTAAACTCCCCAGTCCCGACCGCCGATAACGGAGTGGCGCCGGGCCGGACTGGCCCGGGAAGGCGACAACACAGATGTACACACCCTCGGGTCGCGTGGACGCGGGCTCTGGACGCCGCCGGATAGGCGTGCGCGTCCTGATCGGCCTGTTCCTTGCAGCGTCGCAGCTGGGCGGCGCGGCCGCGCCCGCCCTGGCCTCTGCCACGGCGTCGGCTTCGCTCTCGACGGAAGTGGCCGTCCTGCTGAAGATCCTCACCTTCGACCAGACGACCCCCGGCCGTGCCGAGGACGAGCTTCTCATCGTCGTGATCGAGCAGCCGCGCGAGTCGACATCGGTCGCCGCCGCGACCGATGTGCTCCAGGAGCTCGCCCCCTATGAGGGACAAACGGTCGCCGGCCGGCGGCTGCGGGCCGAGCGGCGGGCGATCCGAGATCTGCTCGCGCGCGATGACGGCTCGGTTGAGGTCGTCTACCTGACCGAGGGCGTGCAGGGGAGCATCCCGGAGATCCTTGAGTGGACGCGCCGCAACGGATGCCTCTCGTTCGCCGGGGTGCCGGGCTGGGAGCGCCGGGGCATCGGGATCTGGCTGGGCGAGAAGGACAACTCCCCCAACATCATGGTCAATCTTCTACAGGTTCGGGGCGAGGGACGCGAGTTCGACGCGCGATTCCTCGCCGTGGCGACGCTGCAGCAGTAGGCGCCCCTCTCGCGCCGTGGGGCGGGCGCGCCGCCCCCCGCGTCAGCGCCTCGACCCTCTCTCCCGCATTTCCCCCGCCATCGCCTTGATCTCCGCCAGATCCTGCACCAGCTCGCTCCATCCGTACCAGAACGCGTAGTCCGGGTTCGCGTGGAAGGCCCCCTGGAAAGCGCGCATTCGGTGCTCGAGGAACATGCGGCACGTCTGGCAGGCCTGCGGCTGGCGGGCCTCCTTGACCGAGAAGTGGCAGCCCCCGCAGCCTCTCATGCCGCTCGTGAAAGCCATCGGCTGGTGGTGGAGCGTCGGCGTCGCCTTCATGGCCGCCCACGCCAGCGCGTGCTTGCCCTCCATGAACTGGCTGACCCGCTCTTCGTGGCAGGCGCGGCAGGTCTCGGGCGTCGGCATGAGGACCTTCGCCACGTCCTCTGCGCCCGCGTGGGCCTCCCCGTGGCGGGGCTCAGAGCGTGGCGCGCTTTCCCGTTCTCTGGTACTCCTTCAGCTTCCGGGAGACGACAGCGCGGCGGAGGGGACTCAGGTAGTCGACGAAGAGCACCCCGTTCAGGTGATCGATCTCGTGCTGCAGCACGCGCGCGAGCAAGCCGTCGAACTCCTCTTCCCGGTCCTTCCCCTTGCCGTCGGCGAAGCGCAGGAAGATCTTCTCGGGCCGGGAGATCTCAGCGTTCAGTCCCGGGACGCTGAGACAACCCTCGTCGTAGATCGACTCCCCGACCGCCTCGACGATCGTGGGATTGATGAAGATCCTCGGCGTTCCCTTCGGGGCCCGCGCGCCCACGTCGGCCACCAGCATCCTGATCGGGCGGCCCACCTGCACGGCGGCAAGGCCGATCCCCTCCGCATCCCGCATCGTCTCGAGCATGTCGAGCGCGAAGGAAAGAAGGGCGGCATCTATCTTCTCGACGGGCGCCGACTTGGTGCGCAGGATCGGGTCGCCGTAGATCCGAATCGGCAAGAGGGCCATCTGTCGAGACCGATCCATGCGGGTCACGGCTTCTCCTTCAGAAGGTCCGGATGAAGGCGGCCGTTTCCCTTGATCAGGGTCGATCCCTTCTCCCTCTTCTCAAGCCAGGGGATCAGATCCTCCACATGCCCGAGGAGGCGCTTCAGACGGGCATTCTCGCTGGTCATCTCGAGCATCTCCTGGCGGAGGTCGATCGAGGGCCGGAACCTTGCGCCGAGGCGAAAGCTCCAACGCAGTCCGCGCGGCGGAGGATCGACCGGCACGTCCCCCACGACGTCAGCGTACTTCCTGTACAGCTCGTCCAGGCGGTCCTCGACGCCATGGTCGATCTGTTCCGACTCCTCCTGGATCGGGGCGACCTCCCCCTCGAGGTAGCCGTCCTCATGCTCGCTGGTAGGGCCGATCGCGATCCGCTCCAGCGCCTGGAGCAGGATGTCGGACTTGCCGTCGGGGTAGCGCTTGAGGGTCCGCTCGATCCTCGACTCCGCGCCGACCTTCGCCACGACGCCGTCACGATAGCGGACGATCACAAGATGGAGCGACTCTTGGACGCAGCGCCCGATCATCTTGCGATAGCGCGGCTCGAAGATGTGCAGCCGGATCTCCTCCCCCGGAAAGAGGGCGAGGTCGAGGGGAAAGAGAGGGATCCTCTTCATCAGGTCCCGCCCCCGCGCGCCGCCGTCCCTGCGCAGGTCACGCCTAGTGCCCCCCCGCCAGATGCCTCTCCGCGTCGAGAGCCGCCATGCAGCCGCTTCCCGCCGCCGAGATCGCCTGCCGGTAGACGTGATCCTGCACGTCGCCCGCAGCGAAAACGCCGGCGATGTTCGTTCGGGTCGACCTCGGCTCGGTGAGGACATATCCGTTCTCGTCGAGATCGATCTGCCCCTTGAATGGGAGGGTGTTCGGGACGTGCCCGATGGCGAGGAAGAGTCCCCCGACCGGCAGGACCTCTTCCCTGCCCGTGACGACATCCTTGCAGCGCACCCCCGTCACCTTCTTCTGGGCGACATCGAGCACCTCGGTCACGACCGAGTTCCAGCGGAAGTCGATCTTCGGATTCTGGCGGGCGCGCTCCTGCATCGCCTTCGAGGCCCGGAGGGCGTCCCGGCGGTGGATCACGGTCACCTTGGCCGCGAACTTGGTGAGGAAAGTCGCCTCCTCCATGGCGGTGTCGCCGCCCCCGATCACCGCGATCTCCTTGCCGCGGAAGAAGAATCCATCGCATGTCGCGCAGGCGCTGACGCCATGCCCCATGAGGGCCTTCTCTGACGGGATCCCGAGCCACCGGGCCGTCGCCCCGGTCGCGATGATCAGGGCGTCGCAAGTCAGCTCTTCTCCCTCGAGGACAATCCTCTTCGGGCTGGATCGCAGGTCGGTCGCCGTGACGTTGCCGTTGATCGTCTTCGCCCCGAACTTCTCAGCCTGCTCTCGCAAGCGGGCCATCAGCTCGGGACCGGTGATTCCCTCGGGGAAGCCCGGGAAGTTCTCGACCTCGGTCGTGATCATGAGCTGGCCGCCCGGCTGCATCCCGTCCACGACCAGGGGTTCGAGATCGGCCCGGGCGGCATAGAGGGCTGCCGTGAGCCCCGCGGGGCCCGTTCCGAGAATCACTAGACGATGATGACTCACTTGCCGCTCCTCCTCTGACTCTAGCCGCCCCAGTGCCGCAGGAGGTCCACGATCAGGCGAACCCCATACCCGCTCGGCCCCTTGGGGAGATGAGGACGGTCCTTCTCCCAGTAGGCCGTCCCCGCGATATCGATGTGCGCCCAGGGGATCCCATCGACGAAGTTGCCCAGGAAGGCGCCTCCGATGATCGTCCCGCCCCCCGCGCTGGCGTCTCCGATGTTCTTCAGATCGGCGAAGTCGCTCTTCAGGTGATCGTTCATCTCCTCCCAGATCGGGAGGCGCCAGAGCCTGTCGCCGCTCCGCTTGCTCGCATCCTCGATCCGGGCCGCCAGCGGCTCGTCGTTCGAGAGGAGCCCCGCCCCGTAGTGACCCAGGGCGATCACGACGGCCCCCGTCAACGTGGCCATGTCCACGATGGCGGCCGGCTTGTGGACGCGCGCCACGTAGGAGAGCGCGTCCGCCAGGATCAGGCGGCCCTCCGCGTCGCAGTTCTGGATCTCGATCGTCTTGCCGGAGTAGCTGCGCAGGATGTCCCCCGGCTTGTAGGCGCCTCCTCCCGGGAGGTTCTCCGTCGCCGGGACCGCGCCCACGACGTTCACCTTGACGCCCGCCTCCTTGAGGACCGACATGATCCCCAGCACCGCGGCGCCCCCGCACATGTCGAACTTCATGTCCTCCATCTTGGCCGACGGCTTGATCGAGATTCCGCCGGCATCGAAGGTGAGGCCCTTGCCGACGACGGCAACCGTGGATGCCCCGGGATCGCCCGCGGAGTACTCGAGAAGAATGAACCGCGGCTCTTCGTGAGACCCCTTCGCCACTCCCAGAAGCGCCCCCATGCCCAGATCCTTCATCTTGGCGCGATCGAAGATGGTGCAGCGCAGCGAGCGGGCCGGGTCGGCGGCCAAGCGCTCCGCCTCTGCGGCGAGGAACGAGGGAGTCGCGTGATTGCCCGGGTGGGCCGCGAGGGTTCGCACGTAGTTGACCGCCAGGCCGACAGCGCGGGCCCGGGAGAAGCCGCCTTCGGCGGCGGAGCGGATTCGCTCATCCGGCACGAGGATCTCGAGGGTCCCGAGCGTCTTGATCTTCTCTCGGTCCTTCGTCTTGAATTCGACGTACTGGAAGGTCCCGAGCAGCGCCCCCTCGACGAAGGCCTCGGCAGCCTCCTCGGCCGAGATCTCGGTTCCCTGCCCAAAAAGGAAGGCGCAGGCCCTGGCCACGCCGAGGTCGCGGCAGCGGCGCGCGGCCGTCGCCGCAGAGGAGCGGATCCTCTCTCTCGTGAGGCCGGCCTGCTTGCCGAGGCCGACGAGCAGAATCCGCCGCGCGGGGCCCTGCGTGGGGTAGAGAAGAAGCGCCTCGTTCGCCTCCCCCTTGAAGTCCTTCGTCTCGATCGCTCTGCGGAGAGCCCCTCCGGCCGCCTTGTCCAGGGCCTCCGTGACCGCTGTCGGATCGGCCCCCTCATGAATGCCGAGAACGACGATGTCCGCCTCGGCTCTCGATGGATCCCCCACCGCGAGCTTCACTTCCCCGATCGAGCTGAATGACATATCCCCTCCATGTGCTCGGCTGCTATCACTTGCGAAAGAACAAGATATCCTACGAATCGCGCACGCGCGATGTCAACGACGCAGCGGCGCGGGAGCCGTTCCGGACGGCTCGCTGCGACGAGCCTCGGTCCGGCCACGGCCCGTGAAGGCGCCCCGTGCTTTCGGCCCGTGCTCGCATCCATTGGACTGAGCGGGCCTTCTCCCGTCCTTGGGGGTGATCCCACTTCCGTGGGTGTCCCCGGGGTGTCATGGGAGGGTCACCGGTCATGCACGCAAGAGCCGCCCGCCTGGATCACACCGCGCAGCCCGGGAGGATTTCGCGCTCCGCCCGTTGCGTGGCGATCTCCGTCATCGCCCTGTCTCTGAATCCCCTGACTGGAGGGGTCTCCCTTGCCTGGTTCACGGGATTCACTCTTCCGGAGCGCACGCTCGCTTCCATCTCGACCGTGCGCCCCGAGGACGAAACCCTCCCCGAAATCGTGGCGGCCCGTCTGGAGGAGCCGCCGTCGATCCGCGTGGATGGCCGCCTGGACGATGCCGCCTGGCGGGCCGTCGAGCCGGGAGGCGATTTCCGCGCCTGGGATCCCGATCGCGGAGCCGGCGGACACGTATGACTTGATCCCATCCGCCGTGGACGGGTTTCAGGTTGAAGACTTCGACTTCCGTTACGCCTCGGCGAATCTGAATGCCGTCTTCCGGTGGGAGTACAGGCCCGGGAGCACCCTGTTCCTCGTCTGGACCCACGGGCGCGAGTCCTACAGCGAGAGGAGATTCGGGAGCGATCCTGAGCGCTTTGACAACTCCGTCTCGACCGATGCCCTGTTCAGAAACGAGCCGGAAAACAGATTCCTCGCCAAGATCACCTACTGGTTCCCGATCTAGCGGCCGGCGGGCGCGGGAAGCGTTCTCAGGCCGCCTGGCGTCCCCCCTGCTGCTCCCGGCTCGGAGTCGCGGCGGCGGAGGGGAGCCAGCGCTGCAGGAGTCGCATGAGATCGCTGCGCTCGATCGGCTTGGCGAGGAAGTCGACGCAGCCTGCCTCGTGGCAGCGTCTTCGGTCTTCAGTTCCGACGTGCGCCGTCATGGCCACGACCGGGAGATGCTCCCGCCCCGCCATCCTGTGGATCGCCCGCGTCGCGTGATAACCGTCCATCCCGGGCATCTGGATGTCCATCAGGACCAGGCTTGGGCTCTCTTTCTTGACATGCTCCAGGGCGTCGGCGGCGTTCTTGACCCCGTGCCAGGGCAGATTGAAGGACGCGAGCATCCGGCAGACCAGATCGAGGTTCTCCGCGTGGTCCTCCACGACCAGGATCGGACGATCCGGCCGGCCGATCGTTCCCTTCTGGTCGGCGTCCGATCGGGCCGGGTCGGCGAAGCCGGTCGAAAGGGCGATCCGTCCGTGAGATCCGCAGGTGTGGATCGCGTTGAGCATCCATCGCAATCTCGCCTCCGCCTGCGGACGGAACTCGAGGGCATGCTCGCGCCAGGCGGAGTCCAGCGCCTCGCACCATCCCTTGCGTTCCCCGCGGGGGTAGCGGAGGGCGAGGATGAGCCTGGTGGCGCGATCGGCCACGTCGCGCCAGAGAGCGAGGGCGCGGGCGGGATCTCGGGCGAGGTCGAGCAGGAGAACGACGATCTCCTCCGCGTCCATGAGCGATGAGATCTCATCGCCGCCCGCCGCAATGACCCGCAGCCCGCGATCCTCGAAAGCGTCCCTCGCCCAGTAGGCCCCCGTCGTGTCCTGCGGATCGACGAGAAGCCTCTTGCGCCCAGGGGGGAACGGGTCGAGGGCCCGCATGAGACGGACAACGCTCCGTGGACCCAGGCTCTCGCCGACCGGGATGATCCGTCCCATCGAGACGACGTCCGCTCCCGGCGGGCTGGCCATGAGAAACCACGCGACGCGGTCACCGGCGAGGGAGGCCGACTCCGCAACGGCGCGAAGGGAGTCGGACAGGCCTCCTGCGGCCGAGACGACGCAGGCGAACGGCTCGGCCGTCTCCAGGGCGCGCTGCAACTCCGATTCCGTCGACGTCACCTGGATCCGGTAGCCCCAGCTCGCGAGCTCATCCTCTCCCGGCGTCGAGGCCGCGGGCGCCCGGTGGATCAAGAGCGGCAGGCCGCGATCGCCCTGAGCGGCCGAACCCGCCGTCGCGCCGCCCGCAGGTCCGGCGGCTCGGGCCGTCAGAGGAAGCGTGAAGAGGAAGGTCGACCCCTTCTCCGGCGAGGCCTCCACCCAGATCGTCCCGCCCATGAGCTCGACCAGCCGGCGCGAGATGGCGAGACCCAGCCCCGTCCCGCCGCGGCGCCGGGCGATCCCCGTCTCGAGCTGCACGAAGGCCTCGAAGATCCTCTCGCTCTGCTCCGCCGGGATCCCGGGGCCTCGATCGCTCACCGAGAAGAGGAGGAAGCGTCCGCTTCGACCGGGACGATCCCCTTCGGTCCCCGACTGGAAGAGAAGGCTCACGCGAAGCTCGATCTTCCCCCCGGCGTACTTCGCCGCGTTCGAGAGAAGGTTCAGCAACACCTGCTGCACCTTCATCCTGTCGATCACGACATCCTCCGGAAGGGACGGATCCAGATCGAGAGTGAAGGTGCAGGGCGTCTCGGCGACCTCGGAGTCTACGATCTCGAGCACCTCCTCCAGCGTGGTCCGCAGGGGCAGCGCCTCGAGATCGAGGTAGAACCTCCCGGCGGCGAAGCGCGAGAAGTCGAGGATGTTGCCGATCAGCTGCTTCAGGGTGCGACCCCCGCGGAGGATGCTCTCCGCAAACGACCGCGTGTTCCCCGACGTGGCGGGCTCCATCAGCAGCAGATCGGCGAATCCGATGATGCTGGTGAGCGGAGTCCTGAGCTCGTGCGAGACCGTCGCGAGGAACATGTCCTTCGCTCGAAGAGTCTCCTCCGCGGTTTCGCGGGCCTTGATGAGCTCGTCGGTGAAGAGCTTTCGCTCCGTGACGTCCCGCTCGGTCGAGACGAAACCGAGGACCTGCCCTGCGTCGTCCCTGATCGGAGAGATCGTCATGTCAGCGATGTAGATCCCGCCGTCCTTCTTGCGATTGACGACCTCTCCCTGCCACTCCTCGCCGCGGGACAAGTTCTCCCAGATGACCCGGGCTGTGTGGGGCTTGCCGGGCATCGGCTGGAGGAAGCGAGAGCGCCTCCCGAGGAGCTGGGAGGAGGAATAGCCGCTCGTCTGGACGAACGCGGGGTTGACGTACTCGATTCTCCCCCGCCGGTCGGTGATCACGATGCCGTCGAGGCTTGCGTCGACCGCGCGCGCCAGTCGAAGCTGGTGATGCAGGGCTCTCCGCTGCTCAGTCAGGTCGGTCATGGAGACGACCACACCTTCAGTGACCTCCCCGACGCGGAGCGGGACGGCCTGGACGAAGAGCAGCCGCGGGCTTCCGCCGACCGCGATCTCGATCTCCTCTTGGAATGTCTCGCCCTGCTCTATGATGGCCCGCAGCATCGCGACTCTCTGCGCGCGCGTCCCCGGGTCACCGATCAGATCAGGCACCGACAGGCCTACCGGATCGGGGGCGGTCGCCCCTGGCCGGAGACCTCCCGTGAAAGACTGGACGAAGCGGCGGAAGGAGGAGTTCGACTCCCGGACTTGGAGGTCGAGATCGAGGCAGCAGACCATCTGGGTGAGCGACTCCAGAACCGCCTCGCTGCGCAGCCTCGCGCGCTCGACCTGCTGCTCCAAGGCGACGCGCCTGATGACCTCGCGAATGGTCCGGCGGAGCGTCTCGCCGAAGCCTCGATCCATGGTCTTCAGAAGGTAGTCGTAGGCGCCCGCGTGGAAGAACTCGACGACCGTCTTCTCGTCTCCCTGCCCGGTGAGGATGATCACGGGCCGGCGCCTCTCTCTGTTGACCTCCCGCAAGACCTCGAGCCCGTTGCGGCCGGGAAGACAGTAGTCGAGAAGGATCGCGTCGAAGACGCCCTCGTCGATCCGGCGCACGGCGCTCTCGGGATCCCCCGACGTCTCCAGGAGGATCCTGGGATCGCGGCTCGCCCTGAGGAGCTGGGCGATGAGACGCACGTGGTCGTCGTTGTCGTCGACCAGAAGGACGCGAACCGCCTCGCTGGAGCTTGGCGACAGCCCGGATGCGTTGGATGACAACGGAAGTCCCTCCCAGGATCCATCGGCCGATTCCAGGCCGGCCTTGAGAAGGGCGGATCTGAGCGGTGGAAGGGGCGTGTCCGGGGACCCCGGCGGTTCCCGAAGCCCCGGGCCGCGAACACGAACCTGGCGGGGCGCAGGGAACCGTCGCGGCCCGCGCCCCTCGCCGGGCGTCTTCGCTCGGCCTGCCGTCGCGCGGCCTCGCTCCCCGGGCTCCGTTGAGAGGCGTCTAGAGGCTTCTCGACACCGCCGGGCGCGCGGATGCCCGCGCCCACTCGGAGATGCGCGCGTGCAGCCGATCGGGCGACAGGCCGGCCCGATCGAGGAGGATGGATCTCGCGCCGTGCTCGATGAATCGATCGGGCAGACCCAGCTGCAGCACCGGGACTCCGGCGGAGAGCTCATGCACCCTCCGCGCGATCGCCGGTCCGAAACCGCCAACGAGGGAGCCTTCCTCGAGAGTCACGATCCGTCCGGCGCTCCTGACGATCGACGAGAGCATCGTCTCGTCCAGCGGCTTCACGAATCGACAACTCACAACCCCCACACGCGCGCCGGTCGCGTCGAGCCGTTCCGCGCAGGCGAGGGCTGGATCGACCATCGATCCGACCGCGAGGAGAACAATGGAGTCCCCCGGCCGCAGTCTCTCCCAGGATCCGATCGGGACCGCTTCCAGATCCATGGCGTCCAGCTCGGCAAGGTCGATACCGTCCGGGATCGTTCCCCGGGGATACCGGATCGCGAAGGGGCCCTCGTCTCGCTGCAGTGCGGTGTAAAGGAGGTTCGCGAGGTCCCGCGCGTTGCGCGGCGCGGCCACCGTCATACCGGGAACGATGCCGAGATAGGAGAGGTCGAACGCCCCGTGATGCGTCGGGCCGTCCTCCCCGACCAGGCCGGCCCTGTCGATGCAGAAGACGACCGGGAGTTGTTGCAGGGCGACGTCATGGATGATCTGGTCGTAGGCGCGCTGGAGAAAGGAGGAGTAGATGGCGGCCACCGGCCTGAGCCCGCGGGTGGCGACCCCCGCCGAGAAGAGCGTCGCGTGCGCCTCCGCGATCCCGACATCGAAGAACCTCCCGGGGAATCTGCGGCTGAACTCGACGAGCCCCGTCCCCTCCGCCATCGCGGCCGTGACGGCGACGACTCTCCGATCCTCCGCCGCGAGTCTGCAGATCACCCGCCCGAAAGCATCGGTGTAGGTCGGTTTCGAGGGAGCGGGCTCGAGCTTGCCGTTCTTCTGGAACATCGGGGTCGCGCCCCTGACGCCGTGGTACCTCTGCGGGTCCCCCTCGGCCGGAGCGATCCCCTTCCCCTTTCGTGTCACGACGTGCAGGAGGACCGGACCTTCCATCTTCTTGACGCGATCGATGACAGAGAGAAGCATGCGCAGGTCGTGCCCGTCGATCGGGCCGAGGTAGCGGAATCCGAAGTCCTCGAAGAGCATCCCGGGGACGAGGAGCGCCTTCAGGCTCTCCTCGATCTTGCGAACCATCTTGCGGAAGCTCTCGGTCTTGGGGAAGCGTTCGGAGAGCTGCCAGACCTCCGCCTTCGCCCTGTTGAAGAGGGGGCTCGAGATGATGTTCGTCAGGTATCTCGAGATCGCCCCCACGTTCGGGGAGATCGACATCTTGTTGTCGTTCAGAATGACGACGAGGCGCCGTCCGGCGGCTCCCGCGTTGTTCAGCCCCTCGTAGGAGAGCCCGCCCGTCATTCCGCCGTCGCCGACGACGGCGACGACGTGAAAGTCCTCCCCGTTCAGATCGCGGGCCGTGGCGATGCCGAGGGCCGCTGAGATCGCGGTGCTCGCGTGCCCCGCCCCGAACGCGTCATAGGGGCTCTCGCTCCGCTTGCAGAAGCCGCTTACGCCTCCGAGCTGGCGGATCGTCGCCAGGGCCTCACGCCGTCCGGTCAGCACCTTGTGGATGTAGCACTGATGGCCCACATCCCAGACGATCTGGTCGCGCGGGGTGTCATAGAGGTAGTGCAGGGCGACGGTCAGCTCGACGACGCCCAGGCTCGCGGCGAGATGCCCTCCCACCTGGCTGATCGTCTCCCAGACGTACGCGCGGAGCTCGGCGCAGAGTCGATTCAGATCCTCGACCGATAGGCACTTCAGGTCCTCGGGGCTGTCGATCCGCGAGAGAAGCGATGGTTGGGGTTCGGACATACCAGATCAACGCTAGGACTCCTTGTCACCGGGTGTCAAGGAGCGCGACGCGAGGGCCCGGGCGGGCTCCCCTCCCTCCCCGTCCCCCGCCAGATCCCTCTGCCGCGCGGGGGAAGGGGGCCCTTCTTGAGCCGCCGGGAGCCGTGCGGTATCGTGCCGGAGGAACAAAGGAGGCCATGATGGGAACCACCAAGGTCGGCGTGATCCTTTCGGGGTGCGGCGTGAAGGACGGAAGCGAAATCCACGAGGCGGTCTTCACGCTGCTCGAAATCGCAAGAAACGGAGCCGAGGCCGTGTGCATGGCTCCGGACACGACGAGCGCGGTGGTCGATCACTTGAAGGGCGAGGCCACGGGCGAGAAACGCAACGCCCTCATCGAGGCGGCGCGAATCGCCCGCGGCCGGATCCGCGATCTGCGGCAGGTCCGGGCCGCCGATCTGGACGCGATCATCGTCCCCGGTGGACTCGGCGCCGCCAGCGTTCTATGCGACTTCGCCGCGAAGGGAAGGGACTGCGCGGCCCACCCGGAGGTGGAGCGGATCCTCCTCGAAATGCACGGCGCGGGAAAGCCGATCGGAGCGATCTGCATTGCCCCCGCGCTCCTGGCGAGCATCTTCGGGAGGAAAGGCGCTCCCATCCAGATCACCATCGGATCGGACGCCGGGACGGCGGCGAAGCTCGAGTCGATGGGCGTTCGGCATGCGAACCGGGGAGTCCGCGAGATCTGCGTCGACTCGGCCAACAAGATCGTGACGACGCCGGCCTACATGCTCGCGGAGACGATCGATCAGACGGCCGACGGCATCGCCCTTCTCGTGAAGGAGGTCGTGCGGCTGGCGCCCTAGGAGCGACAGGTGGGCATGAATCGAAAGCAGATCGCGGCGGCGCTGGAGGAGATCTCCGTCCTGCTGGAGCTGCGCGGAGAGAATCCCTTCAAGTCCCGCGCCTTCGCCTCGGCGGCCCGCGCGATCGAGACGCTCGAGCGCGCGCCGGAGGAGCTCCTCGAGGAAGGGCTCCTCACCTCGATCCGGGGAATCGGCAAGTCGACGGCCGAGCAGATCGAGGCTCTCTGCCGACGGGGCCGCTCCCCGCTCCTCGACGAGCTTCGGGCCGTCCTGCCGGAGGAGCTGCGGCGGATGCTCTCGATCCCCGGTCTCGGGCCCAAGCGGCTGCGGGCGATCCACGAGGCCCTCGGCGTGGCGAGCCTCTCGGATCTGGAGTACGCGATCCACGAGAACCGTCTCCGGACGCTTCCGGGCTTCGGCGCCAAGAGCGAGGAGAACCTGCTGCGCGCCGTGCAGGCATTCCACCGCGGGGAGGGACGATTCCTGCTCCCGGCGGCCTGGAAGGCCGCGGAGGAGGTCCTCTCCCGCGATCTCGCAGGGACGGGGAGAGTCGAGATCGCAGGAGAGCTGCGCAGGCAGCTCGAGACGATCTCTGAGGTCCTCTTCATCGTGGAGATCCCCGTGGCGGGCGGCGCGGTCCCCGAATCGCCGGCGACCGAGAGCGGAGTCCCATGCAGGACGATCTCCGTCCCGGCCGCCGCCTTCGACGCCTGCTGGCTCTGGAAGAGTTCGGCTCCGGCACACCGCGAGGACCTGGCCTCCCGCGCGGCCGCTCTGGGCTTGTCGCTCGGCCCTGGCGGCTTCCGTGAAGGCGGGGAGGTCCGCGGAGCGACGGAGGAGGAGATCTACGAGGCGCTCGGCCTGCCCTTCTTCCACCCCCTGCTCAGGGAAGGGCCGGTCGGCGACTCCACTCCCCCGCGGACGCTCGCCGGACCCGAGGCGATCCACGGCGTCTTCCACGTCCACACGACGGAGAGCGACGGGACGGGAACGCTCGAGCAGATGGTCGCCGAGGCCGAGAGGCTGGGCTACCGCTGGATCGGGATCGCGGACCACTCGCGCTCGGCCTTCTATGCCAACGGACTCTCGGAAGAGCGCCTCCGCGCGCAGCGGAAGGCGATCGACGCGATCCAGGGGGCGCACCCGGCGATCCGGATCTTCCATGGAGTCGAGTCGGACATCCTCCCGGACGGCTCGCTCGACTATTCCGACGAGATGCTCGCGGAACTGGATTTCGTCGTCGCCTCCATCCACAGCCGGATGAAGATGGAGCGGCGAGCGATGACCGATCGGATCGAGCGCGCCCTCAACCACCCGGCGACGACCCACTGGGGGCACCCCACCGGACGGCTCCTCCTCGGCCGCGAACCCTACGATTGCGATCTGGAGCGACTGCTGCGCGTCTCTGCGGAAGCCGGAGTCTCCGTGGAGTTCAACGCCCATCCCCAGCGGCTGGACCTGGATTGGCGGTGGATCTCGAGGGCGCTCGCCCTGGGAATCCGGATCTCGGTCAACCCCGACGCCCACGCCCCGGAAGGGCTGGCGGACGCGCGTCTCACCGTCGGCACGGCCGCCAAGGGAGGACTCACGCCGCGTGAGATGTTGAACAGCCTGAGCGCGGAGGAGATCGCGGGCTGGCTCGCCTCGAAGCGGGGACGCGGGGGCCCGGGGGCATGAGAGCGACGGGAAAGACGGAGGCGGGGCGCGTCGCCGCGATCAGGCCGCTCGCCCGCTGGATCGCCGGCCGGCTCGCGCGGGCCTATCCGGAGGCCCGCTGCACGCTCGATCATGCCACCCCGCTCGAGCTGTACGTCGCCACGGTTCTATCGGCCCAGTGCACCGACGCCCGCGTGAACCAGGTCACCCCCGAGCTGTTCCGGCGCTGCCCGACTCCCGAGGCCTACCTCGAGCTGGGTCAGGCGGGTCTCGAGAAGATGATCCACAGCACCGGCTTCTTCAGGAACAAGGCGAAGAGCATCCTGGGCACCTGCGCGCGAATGGTCGAGGCCTTCGGCGGCGAGGTCCCCTCGTCCATGGACGAGCTCCTCACTCTCCCCGGCGTCGGCCGCAAGACCGCGAATGTCATCCTGGGCGCGTCGTTCGGCCGGCAAGAGGGGATCGCCGTCGACACGCACGTCGCGCGCGTCAGCCGGAGGCTGGGTCTCACGGACCAGGAGGATCCCGTGAAGATCGAGGCCGACCTGATGGCGCTGTTCCCTCGGACGGACTGGACATCGCTCTCGCACCGGATCATCTTGCACGGGCGGCAGGTCTGCGCGGCCCGGGCGCCCAGGTGCGATGCGTGCCTGCTGGCGCAGCGGTGCCCCTTCGCCGCGCGGGGTCGCGGGACGCCTTCGGGGGCCCGGCACGGTCGCTAGGCAGGGCGTCGGCTGCGCGGAGCCCGCCGGGTGGGGTCGAGGACGGGCGCGGTAGCACGATCCGCCGCTACAGGGTCCCTCGTCATGGCTCCCCCCGCGGGGATCAGACCTGGCGCACCTTCACTCGCAACCATGCCCGAGCGGTCTGGGCATGCGACTTCCTCACCCAGCACACCGCCCTCTTCGCTGTCGCCTATCTGTTCGTTGTCATGGAAATCGAGTCCCGGCGCATCGTCCACGTCAACGTCATTCGCAATCCCGCACTGGCCTGGACGAAAGAGCAGATCCGCTCCTGGCAAGAGGGATCGCGAAGCCCGTAACGCAGCGGTCCCTCGAGCGCCTCACGGCCGCACGAGGGGACCGCCCCTGGTTCCGCTTGCGGAGCGATCGGTGCTGCTCTATCCTGGTCGCAAGCGCATTCGGCCTCATCATGTGGAGGGCCCATGAGTTCACATCGCCACAGGTGGGTCATGACTGATCTGCGGGCCGGCTATCTCGTCGCCGAAGCCTGCTATGAGTGCGGCGCCCGCAGTTCCTTCTTCTCTGGCGAACCGGTCCCGCCTGTCGACGAGTACAAGGAAGGCCGCCACTACTGGATCTACCAAGGGAGCTTCCAGGCAGTGAAGTTCCATCTCAAGTGCACGGAGTGCGGCCGGCAGGTGGATCTCGATGACATGACGGCCCTCATGATGTCCACCTGCGACGACCCCGCGTGCCCCGTCGGACGGCTCGTCACGAAGCAGAGCCCGGGGTCGTGGGTGTACGTGGCCCTGTGCGGAAACAGCAAGCATCCCTCGGGGCGCTGCGTGAGCCCTGAGGGGATCGAGGCGTTGAACGAGTACTTCAACCAAGACGCGGAGGCCAGCGCTCGGAGGATCACCGTCGTCCCCTGCAGCATGTGCAGCAGCGTGGATACCTGTGAGGGGACCATCATCGCTGACACGGGTCTGACAGAGATCTACTAGGGGCGATGGCGGTGCCAGGCAACCCGGCCTCACGGAAAGGAAGAAGGCTGATGAAGGTTTCCGAGATCGTCGCAATGACGGACATAAGGCCGATCAACGAATACAGAGACAGAGACGTGGATCAAGTCTACATCTCCGACATGGTCTCGGACATCATCACGGGCGCGAAAGCCAACAGCGTTCTCATCACGCTACAGACTCACAAGAGCCTGGTCGCGGCGGCGAACCTCGTGAACGTGGCCATGGTCGTCATCGTCAGAGGCAGGAAACCAACGGAGGACGTGATCGAGCTGGCCAACAGGGCCGGCATCGGCCTCTTCACCTATGACCTCGACACCTGGGCGTTCGCCAAGAAGCTCACGGAACTTGGGTACTGAGGCACCCGAGTTTCGCAACATGCTCTCTGACCGGTTCGCGGCTTCGGCCCCTGCCGCGGACAACGCGAGGGAGCGATGAAAACCGCCGTCGTTCCCCCCCGCCCCGATCTGAGCGGTTTCGACGGAGATCCCGCCGACCTGATCCCCGTTCTCCAGACGATCCAATCGCTCGACGGCTTCGTTTCCGAGGAGTCCGTCCGCCTGGTATCCCGGTGGCTCAAGGTCTCTGAGAACGAGATTTACGGAGTCGCGACGTTCTTCTCCCAATTCCGATTCACGAAGCCCGGGGAGCATGTCATCAGGGTCTGCCTGGGCACCGCCTGCCACGTGAAAGGCGGCGAGCAGATCATGGACGTCTTCCGCCGTCGCCTCGGGATCGAGCCGGGCGACGCGACGCCCGACGGCAAGTATCAACTCGAGCGAGTGGCATGCCTGGGTTGCTGCGCCCTGGCCCCTGTGCTCGTTGTGGATGCGAGGGTCCACAGCCAGGCCTCCGTCCTGAAAATCCAGAATCTGCTGGGAAGGCAAGCGAGCGGTGAAGACTCTTGATGCGCCCAGAAGACGCGCGCTGAAGAGCTGGAGCGGGCTTCAGAACCGCGAGGACCCCGTTCTATACGTGGGCGCGGCCTCTTGCGGTCTGGCAGCCGGGGCTGCCGAGGTGACTCGAGCGATCGAGGAGCACCTGGCCGCCAGAGGATTCAGAGCGGATATCGTCCGCGTCGGGTGCATCGGTCCGTGCTACCTGGAACCGCTTGTGGACATCCAGATGCCGGGAAAGCCCCGCGTGAGCTACTCGAACGTCACTCCAGAGATCGCCTGCGCTCTGCTTGACGCTTTTCTCGAGCGCGGAGAGGTCTTCAGGCGCCACCTTGTGGGCCACCTCGGCGAAGACGGGTACGGTGGCATCCCCCGATTCTTCGATCATCCGATGCTCGCTCGACAGGCCCGCGTCGTTCTGCGCAACTGCGGGATCATCGACCCGGCCAGCATCGACCACTACCTGGCCCGTGACGGATACGAGGCGATCGAGAGCGCCCTCTCCCGGTCCTGGACCGATGTCCTGGAAACCGTCAAGAGCGCGGGACTCCGGGGGCGTGGCGGCGCGGGCTTCCCGACCTGGCGCAAATGGCTCACGTGCCGCGAGACCGAGAGCGACTGCCGCTATCTGATATGCAACGCGGACGAAGGCGATCCGGGGGCGTTCATGAACCGTTCCCTTCTCGAAGGGGATCCGCACGCGGTCCTCGAGGGGATGCTGATCGCAGGGTATGCAATCGGCGCGTCCCATGGATATGTCTACGTGAGGGCCGAGTATCCGCTGGCCGTCCAGAGGTTGCGGACGGCCATTTCTCAGATGAGAGAGATCGGGGTCCTGGGCGAGCGGATCCTCGGAAGCGATTTCAGCTTCGATATCAGAATCAAGGAGGGCGCAGGGGCGTTCGTCTGCGGAGAGGAGACCGCACTCATCGCGAGCATTGAAGGACGCAGGGGAATGCCGCGCACGCGTCCTCCCTTTCCGGCCAGCGAG
>VGJL01000025.1 GCA_016867495.1 Candidatus Eisenbacteria bacterium
CTCCTCCACGGTGATCCGATCGACGATCACCTCGATTGTGTGCCGCACGCCCTTGGCGAGGACGATCTCCTCCTCCAGCTCGCGCGCCGCGCCATCGATCCGCGCCCGCAGGAAACCCTGGCGGCGGAGGGCGTCGATCTCCTTCCTGTACTCCCCTTTCCGCCCGCGGACGATCGGCGCCAGGATCTGGATCCTCCGTCCGCCCATCTCCCCCACGATGCGATCCAGCATCTGATCGATCGATTGCCTGGCGATCGGCCGCCCGCAGCGATGGCAATGCTGCACGCCGATCCGCGCGAAGAGGACCCGGAGGTAGTCGTAGATCTCGGTCGTCGTCGCGACGGTCGATCTGGGATTGTGACCGGCGGAGCGCTGCTCGATCGAGATGGCCGGCGATAGCCCCTCGATCTGGTCCACGTCGGGCTTCTCCATCTGGCCGAGGAACTGGCGGGCGTAAGCCGAGAGCGACTCCACGTAGCGCCTCTGCCCCTCGGCGTAGAGGGTGTCGAAAGCGAGGCTCGACTTCCCCGACCCGCTGACCCCGGTGATCACGGTGAGCCTGTCGCGGGGGATGCTGATGTTGAGGTTGCGGAGGTTGTGCTCGCGCGCTCCTCGGATCTCGATTCGCTCCATGGAGGGGATTCTACACTCCGAGAGGCCGCTCGCGGCAGTCCCGGGTCGCCCGAAGCCGGCTACTCGTAGCGGAGGGCCTCCACGGGATCGAGGCGCGAGGCGCGCCAGGCAGGGTAGAGGCCGAAAAAGAGGCCGATCGACGCCGAGACCGCGACGGCGACGGCGACCCAGAGCAGGTCGATCCCGGCGGGGACGGGGAGGAAGAGCGAGAGGAGCACCGCAAGGAGCTGCCCGGCCACGATGCCGATCACGCCGCCGGCCCCCGTGAGGACGGAGGCCTCGACAAGAAACTGCCCCATCAGGTCCCTCCTCCTGCACCCGACCGCCATCCGCAGGCCGATCTCGCGTGTCCGTTCCCTCACGGAGACGAGCATCATGTTCATCACGCCGATCCCGCCGACCATCAGGCCGATGGACGATATCAGGACCATGACAAGGTAGAAGCCCTGCGTGACCTGCTCGTAGATCTCCATCAGGTTCGCCTGGGAGGTGATGCCGAAGTCGTTCTCCTGATCGGCCCTCAAGCCCCGTCGCCTGCGCAGGAGCTCCTCGATTTGATCCCGGGCGGCCTCGGCCTGGCCGGGGCCCGCCGCCGCCGCGACGATGTGATCGACCACCCTTCCGTACCCCGCCTTTCGCGCCATCCGTGTCAAGGGGATCAGCACGATCTGGTCCTGGTCCTGACCGAGGAACTTTCCCTTCGGCTCGAGGACGCCGACGACCCGGTAGGTCTCGTCTCCCACGGCCACGCGCGACCCGATGGCGCCGCCCGACGGGAAGAGGCTCTCCTCGATGGAGGAACCGATGACGCAAACGGCCGAGCCGTGCCGCACATCGTCCTCGGCCAAGGCGCGCCCGGAGCCGATCGACCAGTTGTTGGCGGCGATGTAGTCCCCGGTCGCGCCCACGACCCCGACCATCTTGGTCTCGGCGCGCCCGAAGGAGACCCGCTTCTGGTCCCAGATCTGCGGCGAGACATAGGCCACCGCGGGACAGAGGGCGGCGATCGCATCGGCGTCATCGACGGTCAGGTCCTTGCGCTCCTTGCGCTCGACCGGGCCGACTTGAATCCCAGCCTCGTGCTTCGAGATGTAGAGCACGCCGCTTCCCAGCGAGCCGATCTGCCTCGAGATCGACTGGTTCAGCCCCTGGATCAGGCTCACCATGGCGATCACCGTGGCGACGCCGATGATGATCCCCAGCAGGGTCAGCCCGGAGCGGAGCTTCTGCGACCAGAGGGTCGTCAGGGCCATGCGTATGTTCTCGGGAGCGAGGCTCCGCCGGGCGCGGCGATCAGACCTCATGTCGGAGCGCCTCCACAGGGACGAGCCGGCTCGCCTTCACAGCGGGCTGGATGCCGAAGAAGAGGCCGACGGAGGAAGCCAGCAGCAGGCCCACGGCTACGGACCAGAGGCGAATGGTCGCCGGCAGAGGGGTCGCCCCGCGAAGCGCGAGAGCGGCCGCGACCCCGAGAAGCACGCCGATCAGTCCGCCGAGGACCGCGAGCGCGACCGACTCGGAGAGAAACTGGAGCACCACATCGCGTCGCTTCGCCCCGAGCGCCCTTCGGATTCCGATCTCCCTCGTGCGTTCGGTCACGGAGACGAACATGATGTTCATGATCACGATCCCGCCCACCAGCAGCGAGATCGCGACGATACCGATCGTCAAGCCGTAGATGCCTCGCGTGATGTTCTCGTAGAGAGCGTAGTACATCTCGGAGGTCGCGATGTCGAAGTCGGGTTCGTCCCAGGGATTGAGCCCCCTGCGGAGCTTCATGATGAGGGCGGCTTCGTCCTGCGCCTCCTGCATCGACTCGGCCGAAATCGCGCGGACGTTGATCTCGATCGGATCGCGGCTTCCAAAGAGCTTGGCGTAGGTCGTCACGGGGATCAGAACGACGTCATCCTGCGACTGCCCGAGGATGCTCCCACGCTTCTTGAGAACGCCGACCACGGTGAACCGGTGGCGGCCGACGCGGAGGTCCCGGCCGATCGGATCGAGGGCGCCGAAGAGCTTCTCCCGGATCTGCTCCCCGATCACGGCGACCGAAGCGCGGCCCTGCACGTCGTCCCGCCCGAGGTGCCGTCCCGCCTCGATCTCGAGGGTCCGCAGCTCGGGGTAGCCGTCTCCCAGGCCGACAACCGCCGCCCCCCGCGCCTCGTCGCGCCCCAACTTGAGGTTCTCCCGGCGCGAGACCACCGGAACGACCGCAAGGGCGTGCCTCATCTGCCGGGCCAGGGCATCAGCGTCATCGATCGTGAGGTTCCGCCTGCGCAGCATCTTGAGCCAGGTCTCGGAGTCGGTCGTGAAGCCGAACTTCGTGATCGAGAAGACGTGGCTCCCGGTGGAGAGGATCTTGTCCGACACGTAGGTGTTGAATCCCTCGATGATCGCGACCACCGCGACCACCGACCCCACGGCCACCACGTTTCCCAGGATCGTGAGAACCGAGCGGAGCCTGTTCGCCCAGAGGATGGAGAGCGCCAGGCGCAGCGCTTCGAGCAGTTTCACGAACCGTGCCCCGCCGCAGGCCCGCCCTTCCGGATCGTGTCGGAGGCGATCCTGCCGTCGAGGAGGCGGACGATCCGCCTGGCATGGCGCGCGATCCCCTCGTCGTGCGTCACCAGGATGATCGTGTTGCCAGCGTCGTGGATCCGCTGGAAGGCCGCCAGGATCTCCTCCCCCGTCTTGGAGTCCAGGTTCCCGGTCGGCTCGTCGGCGAGAATGAGACTCGGCTCCGTCACGAGGGCGCGCGCGATCGCCACCCGCTGCCGCTGTCCTCCAGACAGCTCGTTCGGTCTGCGCTGGGAGCAATCCCCGAGGCCAACCCATTCGAGGGCGCGCTGCGCGCGCCGGCGCCGCTCCGCCATCGGGATCCCCGCATAGACCAGGGGAAGCTCCACGTTCTTGAGAGTGCTCGCGCGCGGGAGGAGGTTGAAGGTCTGGAAGATGAACCCGATCTCCTCGTTGCGAATCCTGGCCAGCTCGTCATCGTCCAGGCCGTGGACCTCGCGCCCGTTCAGGAAATAGGTCCCGGCGGTTGGGGAATCGAGGCATCCGATCAGATTCATCAGGGTCGACTTCCCGCTGCCTGATGGACCCATCACCGCGAGGAACTCGTTGCGGCGGATTTCGAGATCGACTTCGTCGAGCGCGCGGACCACTTCCTGGCCGAGGTGGTAGGTGCGGCTCAGCCCCTTCAGTTCGATGAGGATGCCATCGCCGGCCATCGTCTAGGGCTCCCGCTCGGAGGTCTCCGTCTCCTTCTTCTTCGCGCCGCCCTTCTTCTTCTCCAGGCGGACCCGATCCTGATCGGAGAGGGTGCGGATCGTCTTGTAGGGGCCGACGATCAGCTTCTGGCCCGCTGCCAGCTCGCCGGAGATCTCGACGTGCGTCTCGCCCCTCAGCCCCAGCGAGACCGGCACGAAGCGCGCCTTGCCGTCCTCGAGCAGGAAGACCCCTTCCGTCAGATTCCTGGCGGCGGGGCCCGTCGTGTCGGGCATCGACTCCTTCGTGAGCTTGCGACCTTCTCGCTTCGCCTTCCATCTCTCGCAGACGGCCGGCGGGCGGGCGGTCAGGGCCTGGAGCGGAACGGCGAGAACGCTGTCCACGCTACCCGTCATGATCTCGACATCCGCGTTCATCCCCGGGCGGAGAACCTCGGGCGGGGCGCTGAGAAGAACGGCCACCTCGAAGCTGGTCGCCTCCTGGGCCGATCCCGTGCTACCCCTCCCCGACTGCCCGACGCGCGTCACTTCCCCCTCGAGCGTCGAGTCGGGAAGCGCGTCGACAAAGACCCGGGCCTGCTGCCCCGGCCTCACAATGACCACGTCGGTCTCGTCGACCTCGGCGAGAACCTCCATTGCCGAGAGATCCGAGAGGGTGAGGATCACGGTTCCGGGGTTGTTCATCGTTCCCGTGATGACGTTCTCGCCCACCTCGACGTTGAGTGAGGTCACCACCCCATCCATGGCCGCAAGGAAGATCGTCTCGCGAAGGTCCTTCTCCCCTTGGGCGAGCGCGGCCTTGGCTCTCTGGATGTCCTCGCCGGCCGCCCGGAGGCGCGCCCCGGCGACATCGGCCATGGTCCGCGCGGAGGTCAGCTCCTGCTCGGACGCCAGCCCTCTCTCGGAGAGCTTCTCGATCCTGGACAGATTCTGCTGTGCCTCCCGCAGCTCCGCCTGGGCCAGGGCCTCCTGCGCCTTGCCTGACTGGATCTGCGCCCGGAGCTGCTCGACGAGCGACCGGTAGCGCTCGTCGTCGAGCCGCAGAAGAAGATCCCCCTTGCGGACCCTCTGGCCCTCTTGCACGGGAACCTCTTCGATCCGGCCCATCACGTTGCTCGACACCTGGATCTTGGATACGGGTTGGATCTTGCCGGGAGCCCTGACCCATGACTCGATCTTGTGGGCCTTCACATCCTCCACGCGGATCTGGACTCCCCTGGAGGACTTCTTGGGCTTGAAGTTCAACGCGACGAGACCGACCAGGACAATGACAGCGATCCCGATCAGAAGGAACTTCCTGTTGATCCTCGCCACCCTCACCCTCCTTCCCTGGACCGGACCACGCGGGGCGCTTGCTCCGTTCTGAGATGCAGTCAGTTGCCTAGCGGCCCAGCGCGCGCGCCTGCAGAGCGAGGGCTACGTGCAGCGCGATCCGGGCGTTGACCAGGTCGGTTTTGGCGCGGGTCAACTCCGCCTGCGCATTGTTGACCTCGAGAATCGTGCCGCCGCCGTTTTCATAGAGGGCCTGTTGCAGCTTCAGGTTCTCCTCCGCCAGGGCGACCGATTCGATCGCCGCGAGCACCCCCTCGTTCCCGTTGCGGATCGCGACCTGCGCCTCACGGACAGCAAGGGATGCCTCGAGCCTCCGCAGCCTTCGCTCTTCCCGCGCCGCAGCGAGATCGGCCTTGGCGGCGGCGATGCCGCCGATCGTCTCGAGGCCATCGAAGAGGTTCCAGCTCAGCCCGATCGAGTAGCCCCACTGCGCGCCGTCATCCTTGATGCCGCCGGGATCGGTCAGATCTCCCAGCCGGTCGGCCCCCTTCGAGTAGCTCAGGCCGGCGCCGATCACCGGTAGCTGCGACCAGACCGCGGAACGATGCCTGTGCTTGGCCGCCTGCAGCCTCGCTTCCGCCTGACGGACCTCGGGCCGGTACTCGAGCGCCTCGCGGGTCAGGCCGTCCTCATCGGAGACGATCTCCGGAGGATCGGCGACATCCTGGACGATCTCCAGCGGTTCGCGCGCATCCATCCCCATCAGGACGGCGAGACTCGCCCGCTCCTGCTCGATCGCGTTGCGGGCCGCGATCCGCTCCCTATCGGCGGCGGCGCGGTTCACGCGCGCCTGCAGGACATCCGCGCGGGCGACCGAGCCCAGCTCGAAGAGGGCCTCCGACTTGCGCAGCTGCTCGTTGGCCACGGCCAGCGCTTCCGAAGCGACCTTCTCCAGGAGGATCGCCTTCAATAGCAGAAAGTACTGTTGCCGGACTCCGTAGGCGAGGTCCGCCTCGCCCGCGCGGAAGTTCTCGCGGGCGGAGGCGAGATCGGAGACCGAGGCGCGATACCTGTAGACGCCCGGAAGATTGAGGAGGTTCTGCGTGACGCTGTACTCAGACGAGTAGCCGTCATTCACCTGGTCGTAGCCGAGGACGCGAAGACTCCAGGGCCGCGACGAGTCGCCCAGATCGAGGGCGTAGATCGGGTCCCCCGGCCTCGAGGCAGTCTGCCTGAAGCCCGCGGAGACATTCACGGAGGGGAGGAAGGCGGATGTCGCCGAAAGCCGGCTCGCGCTGGCCCCCGCCACGCCATAGCGGGCAGAAGCCAGAACGGGACTGTTCTTCCGCGCAAGCTCGACGCACTCGTCTACAGAGAGCGCCGCCGCCCTGCCCTCCGATCCGAGCGCGCCCCAGGCCAGAATGACCGCGGCCGCCATCGCCGCCGTCCGGCGGCAACCCAGATGATCCGATCCGGCGTGGTTCATTTCGTTCTCCTCGTCCAGAAGGATGAAGCCCGCGAGTCCGTACGCGGAAGCGAGCGCGGAGGTTCCAGCGAACGCGGGCAGGCGCCCCCGGACGGGCCCTCCACTCGACCATGGCCACACGAGACGGACGGCAGAGACAGCCAACCCCGACGCACCAGCCTAGGAACGCGGTCAGAGAGCGTCAACGCGAAAGTCCCCGCCGCCGCCCGAGCCGAGCGCTGGCGCATGGCCCCTCTCAGGGGTAGAGGCGGTAGAGCATGCGCGGAAACGGAATGGCCTCCCTGAGATGGTCGATCCCGCAGATCCAGGTCAGGGTCCTCTCGATGCCCATTCCGAAGCCCGCGTGCGGGACGGAGCCGTATCTCCTCAGGTCGAGGTACCACTCGTAGTGTCCTCTCGGGAGGCGCTGCTCCTCGATCCTGCGCTCCAGGATCTCCAGACTATCCTCCCTCTGCCCGCCGCCGATGATCTCCCCGTATCCCTCGGGGGCGAGAAGGTCGGCCGAAAGAGAGAGCCTTGGATTGCAGGGATCGGTCTTCATGTAGAAGGGCTTCACCGCCGTCGGGAACCTGTGGACGAAGACGGGACAGTCGGACTTCGCGCAGAGGAGCGTTTCGTCTGCGGCCCCCAGGTCGCCGCCCCATTCGAACGGGTGCCCTTCCGCATTGAGGATCCCCACCGCGTCGTCGTAGCTGACCCTGGGGAAGGGTCTCTGCACCTTCTCGAGCGGCGTCGTGTCGCGACCGAGGACGGCCAGGTGGGCGCGGCAACTGTCGAGGATCCGCGAAACAAGATAGACGATCATCTCCTCCTGGAGATCGAGAACCGCATCGAGGTCCGCGAACGCCACCTCCGGCTCGAGCATCCAGAACTCGATCAGGTGGCGCCTCGTCTTCGACTTCTCTGCGCGGAAGGTCGGCCCCAGGCAATAGACGCGGCCGAAGGCCATGGCGGCCGCTTCCATGTAGAGCTGGCCGGATTGCGTGAGATAGGCCTTCTCATCGAAGTACTGCGTCTCGAAGAGCGTCGTCGTCCCCTCCACGGCGGCGGGCGTGAAGATCGGCGCGTCGATCAAGACGAATCCTCGATCATAGAAGAAGTCCCTGCATGCCTTGAGGAACTCGTTTCTGATCGAGAGGATCGCGTGCGGCCTGCTGGAACGCAGCCAGAGATGGCGCCGGTCGAGGAGGAAGGCGGGGCCGTGCTCCTTCGGCGTGATCGGGTAGTCGGGAGAGTCGCCGATCCGCTTCACGCGATGGATCGTCATCTCGCAGCCGCCCGGAGAACGCGGATCCTCCCGAATCAGGCCTTCCAGCTCGACCGACTCCTCGATCGATAGCCCCGCGGCCACGGCGAAGATCTCGGGGGCGACGTCCGCCTTCGATGCGACCCCCTGGATCCTTCCTGTCCCATCCCGGAGGTCGATGAAGACGAGCTTCCCCGACGAGCGGACATGGGTGACCCATCCGCGGAGACGAACCTCTTGCCCCACAAACCGTTGGACCTCGGCTACGCGAACCTCAGACACTGAGTCCTCCCGAGAGAGCCCCTTCTCAAGTCCCGATCCGATCTACCGATATAGAACATAAGGGGTTGATGAGCCTCAGAGGCTAACGGCCACGGTAGCGAGGGTCAATCGAAAAGCCCCGGGGATGCGATCGATGCGCTCATCCAGACGCTCGACGGCGGCAGCCGGTTGGGTTCTCTCCCTGGCCCTGGGCCTTCTCTGGGTCCTGGCCGTCGCATGCCCGGCTATCGCCGAGGCTCCGCCGGCCGAGCGAGCGGCGCAGGAGAGAGCCGAGACGGGCGCCTGGGCCTCGCCCGCCGCCGCCTGGCACCACCTTCTCCTCGCGCGTGAAGCAGCTCGCGCGGGGAATCGGGCGCCGGCGGTCTCGAACTATCGTCTCGCCGCCACACTCGATCCCGACCTGCTCGGGGCATGGCTCGGCCTCGCTCGGCTCGGCGCCCCCTCGAATCCGGCCCTCTTCAGCGAGGCGATCACCGGCGCCGGGGGGGCGATCGCGCGAAACTGGGAGATCCAACGCAGGCTCTGCGCTCTCGCCATTCCTCCGATCTGGACCGCGACCACGATCGCGGCCGTCCTTGCGCTGGCCTCGCTCGGGCTGCGACACATCCGCCGAAGGCGGCATGTTCTTGTCGAGGGGCTCGAGTCTCATCTCGGTCTCGTCAGGGCGAAGGGAACCGCGACGCTTCTCTGCCTTGTTCCCGTCGCCATCCAGTGGGGCCTTGCCGCCACGGCCGCCGCCTACGCCGGGCTCTCCCGCGGCGAACTGAGCAGGCGGGAGAAGGGTCTCGCGCTTGTGGCCCTCCTGTGGCTTCTCTTGATGCCCGGCGTCTGGAAGCTCGCCTCCCCGGCCGCGGCCCCGATCGCCGCGGGCGCCCCCTCCTATCTCGTATCGCGTGCGCAGCGCGAGGTCCCGACGCCGGAACTGGAACGGGCGATCGCCGACGCCGACCGGCGAGCGGACTCCGCCGCGGAGGCATTCGCCCTCGGGATGATCCGCCGGCGCCAGGGGAAGCTGGACGACGCTAGATCGATGTTCGCCCGTGCAGCGGCCGGCGAGGGGACGGTGGCGCGGGACGCCTCGCTCAATCTCGCCAACATCCTCTTCTGGTCGGGCGATGCCGCAGGGGCGGCGCGCGCGTACGAGGCCCTGCTCGACGCTCCGGGCACTCGCTGGGAGGCGCGGTACAACCTTGCGGTCGCCCTGAGCAGGCTCCGCCGGTTCGAGGAAGCCGACCAGAGGCTCGACGAAGCGGCGCGCCTCGACTTCGGCCGCATCCGCTCTGAGACCAGGATCGGCGGCCACGGAGCCTCCGCGGACGTGACCGACGGCCTTCTGTCTGCGATGGACCTGTGGGCCCTGGAGAAGGCGGGCGCCACCGGGAGCGCGCCCGCCCCCCTGTTCCTGAGCTGGCTCTACCCCGGCGGGCGGTCGTCCGCGGCTCCTTTCGCGATCATCGCGGCCCTTCTGGCGGGCGGATGTTTCGACGCGCTCCTCCGCAGACGGTTGCGAGTGAGGACCTGCATGCGCTGCGGCACTCCCGTCTGCAGGAGGTGCGTCACGCGCGTATCGGCGCGGAGTTATTGCAGGCGATGCGCGAGCCTGCTCGGCATGCCGAGCGAGCGCGAGCGCGGCCGCCTCCTTCTCCGCCGGGTCATGGGGGAGGATCGAGGGCTCGAGGACCGTCTCAGGGACTGGGGCGCGGTACTTCTGCCCGGAGTCGGCCTGATCGCTCGCGGGCGTCCGCTGAGCGGCGCGCTACTCGCATGGCTCTTCCTTCTGGGTCTCCTGCTGGCCACGGGCGTGGCATCGGCTCTCCCTCCTTCCCCCCTCACAATGGGGATCGAGGAGATCCTGGGGCTCTTCGGCCTCGCGCTGATGATCCTCTCCGCAGGCGGATCGGCATGGATCGCGCACCGCGTCGTCCGGCGGCCTAGCGTCCGTCACTTCTTCGAGAGGGACTCGTACAAGCTGGCCGCCTAGGCCGGCCGGGAGGGCGGACGATGCCGATCCAGGGAAGCCTGCGCGACTTGAGCGTTCTCGAGACCCTGCAGCTCATCGGCACACAGCGCAAGAGCGTGACGCTGAGGCTCCAGGAGGGAGGAGCGCGGATCGACCTCCACTTCCAGGACGGCCTCCTGGTCGCCATCGAGAGCGTCGAGCCGGGCCGCAGAGAGCCCTTGATCGACACGATGGTCGCGCTCGGGCACATCTCTCCGGCCGAAGCCCTTCCGCTGATCGAGCAAGTGCGTGACGCGAGGCGGAATGCGTGGCAGGCGCTCCGCTCCGTCTCTCGCATCGAGCGAGAGACCTGCGAGGCCGTCTATCGCGCCGTGACGGAGGCGACGCTCGACCGCGTCCTCCTGTGGGACCGCGGCCACTTTTCCATGCATCCCCTGGCGGCGGTCGAGCGGGTCTTCGATCCGGGCATCTCGATGGACAGCCTGCTCCTCGACGCCATGAGACGCCTCGATGAGCTGGCTGCCTGGAAGCAGGGGGAAATCCCGCCGACGCTGGTCCCATGCATTCCCGGCGGGGGTGAGCTGGTCATCACCTCGGATCCGCTCCGGCGCGCGGTCTCGAAGCAGACCGATGGCCGGCGCACGATCCAGGAGATCGTCGACGCGACGGGGCTGGGCGAGTATGACGTCTACGAGACGATCACGACGGGCATCCTTGAGGGGTGGCTTCAGATCTTGGATCGTCCCGCGCAGGAGAAACCAGTCCAGAGCGGCGCGCGGGAAGTTCTGCGACGCTCCCCTGTCATCATGGGACTCGTGGCAATCCTCGTTGTCGTCGCGATGAGCTCGTGGATCGACCGCCGTCTTGCGGTCGATCGGGGGCTCTGGGACCAGGCCCGCGCGCAGTGGGAAGAGGGAGACCTGCGGAGACTGATCGAGGTCTACCGGTTTCGCAACGGGGCCTATCCGTCCGATCTCGCGTCGCTCCAGACGGAGGGGCTTCCCGTCGCGGACGCGACCGTGCAGAGGTGGTTCTATCGCGTCGACGGGACATCCTATCGCCTGACCCCACACTGAGCCGCCCCGCCCGGCGCATCAGGCCGGCGGCCCAACGCTCCCGTCGACAGCGATCAAGTGAGCGACCGCGGCGGCAAGATCGTGAGCGACGTAGCAGGCATCCGCGAGACGGGCGGGATCGCGAAGCCTGGCCTCCTCCTGTCCATAGCCGGTCAGGACCAGGATGCCCCGGCAGCCCAGGGCGGCACCGGCCAGAAGGTCATCCATCCGGTCTCCGATGACCCACGACTCCTTCAAGGAGAGACCGAACCGCAGGGCGGCGCGCTCGATCATCCCCGACGCCGGTTTGCGGCAGGAGCAGGGACCTGTGTGATCAGGATGATGCGGGCAGATCTCGATGCCGTCCAGATCGGCCCCTTCCGCCCGAAGAAGATAGAGCAGCCGATCGTGGACCCCCTCGACGTCGTCCATACCGAACCAGCCCCTGGCGACTCCCGACTGGTTGGTGACGAGGATCCTCCCATATCCCGCCTCCCCGAGGCGCCGGAGCGACTCGGCGACGCCGGGCAGCAGACGAACCCGATCCGCCTCGTGGAGGTATGGGATCAGTTGGAGAATCGTCCCATCCCGGTCGAGAAAAACCGCGCGCTTTCCCATCAGGACCGCCCTCCCTCCGCAGCCGGGGAAGCGAGATGCAGAGCCAACCGTCTCGCGACCATCTCGGGCTGCAGATCGCGCAGGCATTCGATCTCGGTCGGACACTTCCTGCCGTAGCAGGGGGAACAGGGAAGACCGAGGGAGAGGGCGGCCGAGCGCCTCCCCAGCGGGCCGGTCCATTCGGGATTCGTGGATCCGAAGAGCCCGACGACCGGACAGCCGGCGGCCGTCGCGAGGTGCATCGCGCCGGAGTCGTTGCTGACGGCGCCCGCGACGAGGCGCAGAAGCGCGAGGCTCTGCCTCAGGCTCATCTCGCCGGCGAGGGATCGCGTCTCGCGCCCGATCTCCAGGGCAAGCGTCTGTCCCGCCCGGCTCTCGTCCCCCCCGCCCACGATGACGATCTGCCGGCCCCCGGCCTGAAGGATTTTGCCGAGCCGAACCCAGTGCTTCAGAGGCCAGCGCTTCGTCTCGCCATACGTCGCCCCGGGACAGAGGGCGATCGTCCGGTTCCCCTCGAACCCCAGCGCGGAGAGGCGCCGCGCGGCCTCGTCGATCTCGTCGTCGCCGATCGGAAGCGCGGGATCCAGATCCTCGTCGCTATCGATGGCGCGGGCGCGACCGCGGGAATGATCGGAGGAGCCCGCCAGCCCTGCGGCGAGCGCCAGGTACTGCTTCGCCAGGTGGACCTCTCTCGGGGAAACCGGCAGGGCGCGCGTGAGGAGAACGCCTCTCCCGTCGCTGGCGTAACCCACCCTCGCGCGGATCCCGGCAACGTATGGAACCAGAGCGGATCTCATGGAAGGCGACAAGAGGATCGCCTCCTCGACGCCGCCCCTTCGCAATCGTCTCGCCACGCGCGCCATGCCGCCGATCCCCCTGCCCGAGACCAGCAACGACAGGCACGGCCAGCGACCATAGAGAGGAGCGACCCGCGGGTGCGCGACGAGGACCGCGCGGGCACCTCCATCCGCTCGCGTGAGCAGGCGCACGGCGGGCGCGGCGAGAACCGCGTCGCCGATCCAGTTCGGGAGCATGATGGCCCGGACGCTCACTGCCCGCGCCTCCCCTCCCCCGCCCGTCTCCTTGCCTCAGCCAGAGAAGAGGCGACCTGCTCCCTGTTTGGGGCGGCAGGCTGAAGCCGCAGATAGGTCTCGAGGGCTTGCGCCGCCAGCGCCCAGTTCCCCTCCGCGGCGGCCGCCCGGGCCAGCTCGTAGTGGGCCGGAGCGAACCCCGGTTGATCCCGTATCACCTTCGACAGCTCGATCGCCGCGCGCCCCGGGATGTTGCCCGCGAGAAACGCCTTCGCGAGGTTGTAGCGGAGTTCGACCGATCGGGGCTCCAGGTCGAGCCCCTCTTGCAGCGCTTCGGCCGCCTCCACGGCCTCGCCTTCCATGAGAAGGGCCGAGCCCAGATTGTTCCAGAGCCGCGGGTTCCGAGGATCCCACTTGATCGCGAGGCGAAGCAGATCGATCGCTTGCGACTGTCGATCGTTCCCCGCGAGAAACCCGGCCAGATCGGAGAGGAAGCGGGCCTCCTCCGCTCCCCCCTTGATCTTCTTCCATTCCTCGAATCCCTCTTCGGGTCTCCATGGATGGCCTTCGCGCAGGCGGAAGAGAACGAGCGCCCCGCGATCGGTCGCCGGATCGCCCACGCTCACGATCGGGTCGGCGCGCAGGGCCAGCGCGCGAAGCAGCGCCGCTCCCGCCGGGCGCCTCGAGATGTCGGAACGGATCGCATCGAGCGAGCGGGCCGTGAAGAGCGCGTGCGTGAAGGGGCCGAACCAGCCGGGCCAGTGAGCGAAGTCCCACCGCTCAGGCCGCTCGATATGCGTGGGCAGGACGAATGAGGGGATCGAATCGGGAGCCTCGGGGGTCGATGCGTCCCGCAGGAGGAGCCCCGAGCGTCCCACCTCCCTGGCCAGAGTCTCTGCGAGCTTCGCCGCCCGCCCGGAGCGATCGAGCTGCGCCCGAATCTGGACCTGCGCCCCCCAAGCGACGGGGAGAACGATCCCGATCGCCAGCGCGGCTCGAAGCCCGGCCCGATTCCTGCGCGCGCGCAAGTGAATCGCCTCCGCGCCGACGGAGGAGAGCGCCGCCGCTACTGGAACGGCAAGGCCGACCGCATCGGGACGCCTCGCGCCGAGGATCGCAGGCAGCAGCCATAGCGAGGCGATCCACGCGAGTCGCAGGCGCGCCGTCGCCTCCCGGCGAAGGAGCAGTCCGCCTGTCGCGCAAAGGACGAGGACAACGACGCCTGGAGTCCAGCTCGCGACAAGCAGCCGCCCCGCGGGCCCATCCCCGATTCCCGGCCACCCTGCGGCAATGAACCGAAAGGGAAGCCGGGAGATCGCCTCGACCGGGGCGGTCAGACGCCCCGGCTCGAGGCCAAACCAGATGGGGAGCGAGAGCAGAACGGCGAGACGACGAGCCCGGCCGCCCAGAATGAGGCCGAGGGCTGCCAGGACAATCCCCAGGGGCGTCAGGGAGAGGATGAACGACCAGAGGAGGAAGTGAAGACGATGGCGGCCGGGGCCGCTCACGATCAAGGCCAGGGGAGCCGCGAGCGCCCACCCTTCCAGTCTCTGGGATCCCGCGATCCCGATCGGGGCGCATGCGGCGAGAAACCCTGCGAGCCAGCCCCAGAGCCCCGGTCCCTGCCGTGCGGCGAGTCCCGCGGCCAGCCCGGCGGCAGCCGTCCAGAGAATAGCCAAGATGGCGCGGGAGAGCGACTCTCGTTCGCGGATCCAGGCGCTGCGGTTCGAGGCCGCGGCCTCCCCCGCTATGGCCGACGCGGCATAGGCGGCGTTCTGCCCCAGAGCCAGGGGGATGGTCACGAGCAGTTCGGTCCGGGCCTCTCCAACCTCCCCGGCCTGGCGGAGCCCCTGGAGCGCGAGGGCCCCCCGGGTCCAGGCGCGCGCGGCGTCAGGATCGGTCGGAAACGGCAGGCGGATGGCGAGCGCCAGGAGAGCGCACACGATCGCCGCCGACCCGCGGGATCCCAGGGTCGAGAGGGCAGGAGTCACCTTCTAGAATCCGCTGCCGATAGTGAACACGCCGCGCGGATCATCGATGTTCTCGCGGAAGTCCGTCCTCTGGGCCAGGTCCCATCGGAGGACCGCGAACCCCACATTCCACGCGACGGAGAGTCCGTAGGAGGCCCGGATGTCATCGAGACCGAATCGCCCCTTGGTCGTCCTGAAGGCCCGGAACAGCTCGTGGTCCCTCCAGGCGGCCCCCGCGTCGAAGAAAAGGGCCCCGCGGACTCCGCGCATCCCCAGGGGAAGCGGCCAGCCGAGCTGGAGCACCTCGATCAGGGGGAAGCGGAACTCGAGATTCAAGAGCCCCACGTTGCTCCCCGAGAGCTCTCCGTAGTCGAAACCGCGAAGCGTGAACGGCCCCCCGATGCGGAAGACCTGCGGATCGCGGCCGTGGCTCGTCGCGCCGATCGTCCGCAGCGCGAGGGCATAGCGTTGCCTCACGTTCCAGTAGCTCCTCCTGTCGACGATCCAGCGAGAGGCCTGAATGTCGCCGAGCGAGACATCGACGCCGAGGTAGCTTCGAGCGCCTGCGATCGCGCCCGTGCTTCCATTGAGGGCGTTGTCGTGCACGAGCGCGATCCCCGGTCGCACGAAGTAGAGCTCGGACTTCTCGGCCGGATCGAAGGCGATGTAGTCGGGCCCGTAGTACGACTGCCTGTAGACGGTCTCCGAGACCCGCAGCCCCTCCAGGGTGAGATCCACCCTCCGGAATCGACTGAACGGGCGCGAGAGGGCAAGCTCTCCCCCGCGGTAGATCTGGCTGACGAACTCGTCGGTCGACTCGGCCGTGGACAGGAAGAAGTCCTCGCGCACCTGGAAGAGGGCGATGCCGTAGTTGATCCTGTTCGCCAGATTCGCGTACTGGACGATGAGATCGGAATCGGACAGGTCGCCGTAGACGTCAGCACCGATCAGCAGATTGTGATCCCCGAGGACATCCGAGAACTGCAGGTAGGTCTGCGCGGCCACGCCAACGTTCGATGCGAAGAAGCCGTTGGCTTGGGCGTAGTCCACCGAGAAGCTCAGCCTGTAGCGATCGATCTTGAACCCGGTCGTGTCGGGAAGCTCCTTGTGCAGCGCGAAGACATCGCCGACCCGGGGAGGAGGATCCGGTCCACCCGAGCTGTCGGGCGAGGCCGTCAGGTCCACCGGACGCGGGCGCATGTTCAGGGTGTCGGGGGCGGCGACGAGGCTGTCGAGCCATGCGACCGTTCCTGCCGCTTCCCGCGGCGTCCCCGCCGGCTCAACGGCATCGACCGGAGCCGTCCGCTCGCCCCCGCCCCCACCAGCTATCTCGGCCTTCTCGATGACGACATCCGTCCGCCGCAGGACGGCCGTTGAGAGCGAGTCTTGTCCGCCGAACGGGAGCGCAGTCGCGATCCCGGTCGTGTCGATCGCCGCGCCATCGCCGAACTTCGCCAGGGTAATCGGGTCCTTGATCGCGAAGAGATCCCACGTGCCGCTGCCGAACGCCGAGAAGACGCAGCGCCGGCCGTCCCGAGAGAGGGACAGCGCGGGCGCCAGCGGGACGACGCCTGTCACTCCGCTCAGGAGATCGGTGATCTGCGCATCCCTTCCGCTCGAGAGGTCCCGGATGTAGAGGTTCGCGATCCCGGTCCGATCGGAAACATAGAGGAGCCTCGTCCCGTCGGGGAAGACCTGGGGAGATGTGTTCATCCCCGACATGCCGGGCAGCAGATGAACGGCGCGGGTCTCCAGGTCGAGGATCGCGAGGCGCGTGTGCGAGAAGATCAGATTCTCGAAGTCGGTCCCCTCGCCCTGGTCCGTGACGAACACGATCGAGCGCCCGTCCGGAAGGTAGCGCGGGGAAAGGGCGAGGTAGCGATCGTCCGTGAGGCGCTCGAAGGAGCCTCCCTCCAGATCGCAGCGAAACAGGTCGCTCCTTCCCCCATCGAGACCCACGAAGACGATCGAGCCTCCATCCGGCGAGAAGGACGGGTTGGCGATCCCATCAAGGGGGAAGCGCAACCGATCGAGCGTGCGGCCATCCTCGGCCTGGAGCAGGTAGATCGCGTCGCTCCCCCCCACCTTGGCGGCGCACACGAGCGTCTCCCCGTCAGGCGAGAAGTCGAACGAAGCATTCAGGAAGCGCAGCGACTCGAACGCTTCCCGCCGGTCCCCCTTCACGAGGCGCCGGTCGATCCTCCCGTCAAGGGCGCTCGCCAGGTAGAGGTCGATGTAGAGGGAGCGGTCCGAGAGAAAGACCATCCTGTCCCCCGCGGGACTCAGCGCCGGCGCGAGATGGAAGGTCGAGAGCGACTTCTGCCCATCGGTCAGACGGCGCGCGCACTCCTCCGGCTTCTTGTGGTCGCGGATCTGCGGCAGATACGTCCTGCGGACATCCTCCATCCAGTCTTTGCTGAACTTCTCGACCGTCATTCCGAGCACGTCGCGAAATGCCCGATCCAGGTTGCGCGTCCTCGCCACGCGCTTCAGGAGCTCGCCGATCCGATCATCCCCGAAGGTGGCGCCCATGTAGGCGAAGATCGATTGCCCGAACCTGTACACGCGTATGTCGCCCACGAGATCGAGCGTCTCCAGATCGATGAGGTACCCCTGCAGGGCGGCGTCGCGAAGCCACATCTCGGTCAGATTGTCGACCTTCGTGACCGAGAGGTACTCGCACATCCCCTCCATGAACCAGAGGGGCGGCTGGTAGATGCCGAAGGGATTGGAGAGACCCCGGGGTCCCTGCCCGTAGAGGATGTCGAGCTGGAATGCATGGACCAGCTCGTGCGTCAGCACATGATCCAGGTCGCCGTAGCCGCCCGTGAAGGGGAGGGTGACGCGCCGCTTGAGGAACTCGGTCACCCCCCCGGTCCCCTCGTGGATCAGGCCCGTCATGACGTTGGTGGACTGGAAGTCGGCGTGCGAGGCGTACAGGACGAGCGGCACCTTCTGCTCGATCTGATGTCGCAGGATGGTGGAGAGGCGGGTGTAGGCCCGCTCGGCCATCCGTGCCGCGTCCATCGCCGCGGCGCGCTCCCCCTCATAGAAGTAGACGCGGAAGTGCTTGGTCTCGATGACCGACCATGCGAGGTCCTTGTATTGGACCTTGTTCTGGCCGAAGCCCTGGGCGTTGGCGCCGGCGGCGACCGTCGCCGCCAGGACCAGGGCGCACATTGCCACGCGCCAGCAGGTGATCATCGGGTCGCGCCTTCCCTTGAGTTGCCCCTCTTGAGTCTGATCCTAGCACACGGAGGGGAGGGGGACAGGACCCGAGGCGGACAATCCCGGCTCAGGCCGCGAGACCGCCGGGGGACGCGGCGGCCCCATCCGTCGGCGAGGAGACGGGGCGACCGGCGGAGGCGCCGGCGTGCGGAAGCGGCGCGACAACGGTTTTGCCGGCCGGCGCGGGGGTCTCGGTCACGCCCCCGGCCGGTCCCGCGAGCATCTCGCGCAGATCGACGTGAAGGGCCTCCGCGGCCGCATGCAGGAGCCTGGCGACGTCGGTCCCATCGTCGGGGGCCGAGGCGACGCCCCAGGAACAGGCGCAATCCTCGCCGAGGCCCAAGTCCGACATCATGCGGGCCAGGGCCTGCTTGAGACGGGCTACGAGGACAAGGGCCCCATCGCGCGGAGTCTCCGGGAGAACGAGGGCGAGCGCAGAGCCGCAGTAGTGGGTCAGATGGTCGCTTCCGCGGATGCTCCGAGCGAGGGCGCCCGCGACCTCGCGCAGCCTCGCATCCGCTGCCGCGCGTCCGCGACGCAGGGCGACCCGCGCACCCGGATCGACCTCGATGAGCAGAAGGCTCAGCGGCAACCCCAGGCGCGCCGTCCGCAGAAGCGCACGACGGAGGATCTCGCGGAGTTCGCGCTGGTTGGGCAAGGTCGTTGCCGCGTCTGTCCGGGCGAGCCTCTCGACCTCCGCGAGCCGCTGGTCGTTCGCCTCGCTGATCGCTAGGGCATCGCCGAGCAGCTCCGCCGCGACGAGGTCCTCCGTGCGGAAGGATGGCCGTTCAGCGGAGCGAAGAAGAACCAGTACTCCATGGCACTTTCCCCGGCGGTGAATCGGCAACGCGATGTAGGAGCCGACATCAAGACCCGGCCACCCGTCCTGGTGGCGATGGAACCCTCCGTGCGCCTGCACACGGGTCTCGAGGAATCGGGAACGTCGCGAGAGCACATGCCTCGCCACGCCCGTGAGGTGGGCGGCGGTCTGCGTCCCGAGGCCTCCGTCGGGACCCACCGCGCTCTTGACCCATCCGCCCTCTCCGGGGATCACCGTGTAGAGAACATCGACCTCCAGGCCCCGACAGATCCCCGCGAGGGCTCTCTGCCGCGCGCATGCGCGGTCGGTCTCTCCGAGATCGAGGATCTCCATGAGGAGCCGATTGAGATCCCCTGGCCTCTCCTGGCTGACCGGCACTCGAGTCCCTCCCGTGAGGAGGGCTCAAGCGCGCAAGGGTCGTGCCTCAGGGATGCCCATCCGTGGGCTTTTCGCGGCTCCTCCACGCCCGGAGAGCCGCGCGCAGGGAGGCCACGACGCGCCAGAGCATGAAGAGGGCGAGCGCGCCGGCCGCTGCGATCGCTCCCGGGATCGTGGGCCGCGGCAAAGGGATCCTCTCGCGGAGAGGCAGGGCGATCACGATGAACCAGACGAGGGCGACGATGACGGCGATGCGGGCAAGCACGGTCAGGAGGAGCGGCAGATAGGCTTCGGGGCCGATCGGCGAGACGGGCTGGGATCCTCGGATACCGCGTTGCATCGCGCAATCTCCTCCCGGCAGGCTGCATGGCCGCGCCGCCGCCCCCGCCTGTCATGTCAGGATGAGCGCCCGCCCCGAAACGGTCAAGGCCGTCCGGCAGCGCCGGACGGCCAGGATGCATCTTACGCCCGACAGGATTCGAACCTGTGACCTCTTGCTCCGGAGGCAAGCGCTCTATCCAGCTGAGCTACGGGCGCGCTCCGCGGGAACACGGGCCACCGCCCCTTCCCGCGCGATCAAGCTGTAGCAGATCGACGCGTCGATCGCAAGGGCGCGGCGGGACTCGGGCCGCTCAGCAGGGCCTCAGCGTGCTTGCGAGCGATCACTGAGTCCATCTCCCCTGCGAGCATGCGCGCCAGCTCCCCGATCCGCCCCTCTCGGTCCAGGGGCGAAACCCTCGCGTGCGTTCTTCCCGCACGCTCGGTCTTCTCCACCCGAAGGTGCTCCTCCGCTCTGCAGGCGATCAGGGGCAGATGGGTCACAAGGAGAACCTGGCGGGTCGCGGCGAGGATCTCGAGACGCCGCGCGACCGCCGCGGCGGTCGCCCCCCCCACACCAGCATCGACCTCATCGAAGATCGCTGTCCGGGGCTCCTCGCGGCCGCCCAGGACGGCGAGCAGCGCCAGCAGGCTCCTCGACAGCTCCCCCCCGGACGCCACCGAGGCGAGCGGGCCCGCCCCCTCCCCCGGGTTCGGCCGGAGGCGAAGGTAACCGCGATCGACGCCGTCCGGGAAGGCCCGCAGAACCTCGCCGTCCATGGGAAGACCCTCCTCGGAACCGGCTTCCTCCGTCTCCAGGACAAGGTCGAGGGCGGCTCCGGACATTCCGAGATCGCGAAGCTCATTTGTCACGGCGCGGCCCAAGGCGGGAGCGGCCCTGACGCGCGCCGAGTGCAGCCGTTGGGCAGTGGAGGAGGCGGCTTCTCGCGCCCGCTCCGCCTCCCGGGCCAGGTCGGAGACGGCCAGCCGCAGCCGGTCCGTCTCCTCCAGAAGGCCCGCGACGGCCGCTCGCCGCGCGAGGATCGCGTCCTCGGAGGCGCCGTACTTCTTCCTGAGGCGCGACAGGAGCGCGAGCCTCTCGTCGATTGCGTCAAGATCCTCCTCCGCCGCTTCCGAGGCGGGGACCAGGCGCCGGGCCCGTCGCAGCGCCTCGCGCGCGGCGACGATCTCCTCACGAAACGGCCGCCACTCGTCCCCCAGCCCCCCGAGTCCGTGAAGGGCCGACTCGAGGCGATCCGCGCAGGATCCCTCCTGCTCGAAGAGGCCGGCCTCCAGATCGTCGCGGGCTTCGGCCGACCTGCGCCCCGAGGCCGCGGCGATGCGCCGCTCCCTGAGCGCGGCCTCCTCGCCGGGCGAGACGCCTGCCCGATCGATCTCCTCGAGCTGGAAGCGATGCCATTCCTCCTTGTCGAGCAGATCCTCGAGCCGTCTCCTGCTCGCGTCGAGATCCCCCGCCAGATCCCGCCACCGCGTCCGGGCAGCCGCATAGGCATCTCTCTCGGGCAGGCAGCCCGCGAACCGGTCCGCCAGATCGAGCTGCACCGCAGGATCGAGGAGGCGCCGGTGCTCGCCCTGCGCGTGGATCGCGAGGCAGCACTCCCCCAAAGCCCGCAGATCGGACAGGCGGGCGTTCCGACCCTGGATCCACGCCTTTCCCTTCCCGCCCCGGCCCAGTTCCCTTCTCAAGTGGATCCGGCCGCTCTGCGGAGCGCAGGAGAGGCGCTCCGCCATGGCAGCCGCGGCGGGGAGCCGCTCGAGATTGAAGAGCCCTTCGACCATGAGACTGCCGGCGCCCTCCCGGATCCAGTCCGTGTCGCCTCGCCCTCCCGCGAGGAATCCGATCGCGTCGATCAGGATCGACTTGCCCGTTCCCGTCTCGCCGGTGACGGCGTTCAGTCCCTTCCCGAAGGCGATCTCCGCCTCCGACAGGATCACGAAGGACTCGAGCCTCAGTCGTTCGAGCAACTCATCCTCCCCACTTCAGCTTCTCCTTCAGGACGTCATAGAAGCTGCTCTTACGGGAGAGAAGGAACTCGATCGTCCCCCCTGCGCGGCGGATCAGGACCTGCTCGCCTGGGCCGAGATCGACCGCTTCCTGGCCGTCGGCCACGACTTGCACCCTCGCCTCCGGCGGCGCGAAGCGGACGCTGATCGATTGGTCGCTCGGGAAGAGAATCGGCCGCATGGAGAGGATGTGCGGGCAGATCGGCGTCGCGATCAACGCCCGAAGAGTAGGCTCGACGATCGGTCCGCCGGCCGACAGGGAGTAGGCTGTCGACCCGGTCGGCGTCGCGACGATCAGGCCGTCGGCCTTGACCTCGCCCATCTCGCTCTCGCCGATCTTGGGGAAGAGGGTCAGCAGGCGATGGCCGACCTCGTGAATCGCGAAGTCGTTCATCGCGAGGCGACGATCGCGCGTGCGGCCGGCCTCGTCAATGATCGCGGCCCTGAGGAGGATCCGCGTCTCCCGCCGGTAATCGCCCGCCAGCACGCCTTCCAGGGCAGGGAACATCTCTTCCACGGAGATGTCTGTCAGGAAGCCCAAACCGCCGAAGTTCACTCCGAGGATCGGGACACGGTGCGGATAGACCCTCCTCGCGGTGGAGAGGAGCGTTCCATCCCCGCCGAGGACGACCACGAGGTCCGACTCCTTCGCCAGATCGTCGCGCTCCGCGACGCGCGCTCCCTTCGGCGTGGGAAGGACGTGGGGCGGGACGATCACCTCGTGGCCGCGGGACTCGAGCCAGTTCGTGAGGTTCCGAACCGCCGCGTCGCACCCTGGCTTCGAGAGGTTCGGGTCGATGGCGATCCGCTTGAAACTGTTCACGTCTCATCCTCCGGCCATACGCCGTCCACCCTGGAGGCGACGGCGTGCACCAGATCCTCGAACACCGGGGCCATCCGTCCAAAGGTCGCGGCCGTTCTTGAGGCGGCCCGCGCGCGCCTTCGCGCCTGGCTGCGAGCCGCGAGCGCTCCGACGATCCGCGGGTAGGTCGCCTTCTTGAGCCTCGCATCGCTGCCCGCCGGACGGCCCAGATCCTTCTCGCTCCCCTCCACGTTCAGGATGTCGTCGACGATCTGGAAGAGGAGACCCAGCTCATCTCCGAAACGATCCAGCACGCGGAGGCTCTCTCGCGTCGCCCCTGCGAACTCCGCGCCGATCCTGAGGGAGGCGCTGATCAGGCTCGCCGTCTTCCTCCTGTGGATCCCGCGCAGCGTCTCCTCCGTGACCCTTCGACCTTCCGCGGCGATGTCGTCGACCTGCCCGCCCAGCACGCCCGTCCCTCCGACCGCGCGCGCGAGGGATCGTATCGCCGCCGCCCGGCGGGCGACATCCCGTTCCTCGCTCAGGACCTCGTAGGCGCGATTCAAGAGAGCGTCTCCCGCCAGAACCGCCAGGGCCTCGCCGAAGGCGCGGTGGCAGCTCGGCCTCCCTCTTCTGTAGTCGTCATTGTCGATGCAGGGGAGGTCATCGTGGATCAGCGTGAAAGTATGGACCAGCTCGAGGCTCGCGGCCACGCGATAGATCCGCGCGGAACGCCCGCCGCAGGTCCGATGCCCCAGCACCGCAAGGGCGGGCCTGAGCCTCTTTCCTCCCGGGAAGACCGCGTAGCGCATCGCGCGCTGCAGAGAAAGGGGCACATCGCGGCGGAGGCGCAGGATGTCGCGCAGGGCGACCTCGATCCGAGGGAGCTCCCCCTCGAGCCACCGACCCCACGCGCCGCCCGGCCCTCGCGTCGCGCAGGCGTCAGAACGGGAGTCCCGAGTCGCCCGAGTCCTCTTCTTCATCCTGCTCCTCGCGCTCGCCGCTGCCGGCCGTCTCCTGCGGGGCGAGCGACCGGATTCGCTGCTCGGCCTCGTCGAGCCTCCGCCCGCACTCCTTCGCCAGCAACGTCCCCTCCTCGTAGAGCGCAAGGGTCTGCTCCAGGGGCAGCTCCTGTCCCTCCAGCGCCTGGACGATCTTCTCGAGCCTCGCAAGCGCCTCCTCGAAAGAGAGAGGCGCCCCTCCTTCCGGAGAGGGGTGCTTCGCCTTCATCCCCAGTCCTCCCTTCGCTCGATCACTCCGCACCCGAGGGCGCCCCTTGAGAGGACGACCTCCACGCTCTCGCCTTCGGCCACCTGCTCCCACGATCGGACGGGAATCCGATCCGCCTCGCGCAAGCAGATCGCATAGCCGCGCTCCAGAACCGACCGGGGGCCTACCGCCTCCAAGTGAGCGTCGCGGGCCGCCACGCGCTCCCGCATTGACCGGCACCAGCGCGCGGCCGCGGCGTGCAAGCGCAACGCCTGCTCGCCGATCCTGAGACGCGCGCGCCGCACGACCTCTCGCGGATCCCTCGCCTTCCACCTGCGAACCAGGCCGTCAAGCCGGCCCCTGCGATCGGTGATCCCGCCCACCCAGCCCATCTGCAGCCTGGAGGAGATCTCGTCGAGCCGCTGCGCCCTCTGCCGGACTATGTCGCGCGGACGCTTGAGGCCGTGGCTCCCCTCGAGCCTCGAAAGCCGCAGGGCTCCGATGCTGAGGCGCGCCTCCGCCCTGTGACGGAGCTGAGCCCCATGGTGCCGGATCAAGCGAAGAACCTCGACCGCCGCAGGGGCGGCAAACTCCGCCGCTTGCGAAGGCGTGGCCCCTCGCAGGTCGGCCGCCAGGTCGGCGAGGGTGATGTCGATCTCGTGCCCGATGCCGGTGACGACCGGGACCGGGCATGCCGCGACGGCTCGCACGACCGTCTCCTCGTTGAAGGTCCAGAGATCCTCCATGCTCCCGCCACCCCGCCCGAGGATGACGAGGTCGAGGTCTTTCTCCCGCGCCACGGCCCCCATCGCTCGGGCGATCTGTTCCGCGGCCCCCTCTCCCTGAACCTGGCAGGGGCTCAAGATCACTTCGGCGAGAGGCCATCTCTCCCCCAGCACCCTCGTGATGTCCCGCACGGCCGCGCCTGTCGGAGACGTGACGACGCCGATCTTCTCCGGGAAGGGGGGTAGCGGCCGCTTGCGTTCGAGGGCGAAAAGCCCCTCCTCCGCCAGCCTGGCCTTCAGCCTTTCCAGGGCGGCCTGCAGCTCGCCGAGTCCTGCCGGCTCGATCGCGTCGACATAGAGCTGCAACCGGCCCTGCACCTCGTAGATCCCTAGGCTGCCGTGGGCCCGAACCTCGATCCCATCGGCGGGCTCGAACCGGAGCTTCCGGGCCGCGTCGCGCCACATGACGCACGCGACCCGCGTCTTCGAGTCCTTCAGATCGAAGTAGAGATGTCCCGACGGTTGATGCCGCTTGCATCCGGTGATCTCGCCGGCCACCCAGGCAGGCTCCGTGCCGGTCTCGATCGCGTCCTTCGCCAGGGCGAGAAGTTGAGAGACGCTCAGGACCTCGCCGCTCATGCCTCCGCTCCGCCCTGCAGCTCCGCCGCGCGAACCGCGTTGGCCATCAGACATGCGACCGTCATCGGCCCGACGCCCCCCGGGACTGGACTGAGCCAGGAGGCGATCTCCCCGACCGACGAGGCCTCGACATCGCCGACAAGGCGACCGTCCTCCGTTCGGTGGATCCCCACATCGACGACGATCGCCCCGGGCCGCACCCAGGTCTCGTCGA
>VGJL01000026.1 GCA_016867495.1 Candidatus Eisenbacteria bacterium
CGCTCCTCCCCTCTGGCCACGGCCTCAGTCGTACGGAGTCTCGAACATCTTGTTCATCAGGCTCATCATCTGGTCGATGTCGCCCACCCCGCCGAGCGCGTGCCCCCTGCATCCCTTGCGTGTGCAGAACTCGACATACCCTCCCTGCTTCAGATTGAGCGAGGCCATGGGGGCGCCGCAGAGCTTGCAGGTCAGCGGGAGCGTGATGCTCGCGTCGCAGTTGGGGCACCGGAAGTCGACGACCTGCCCGTCCTTGACGTCGAGGTCCGTCTGGACGCTGTAGTCGCCGAAGACCGCGCTCAGGATCACCTCCCCCTCCTGGTGGGTCTCACGCACCTGGCCATCCAGCGGGATCTTGGACCCCTGCGTCAGACCGGCGTTGCACTGGGGACAACAGAGCTCCATGACCAGCATGTGCTTACTCATTTGTTCCTCTCCTTCCGGACCTTCCGCGCGCGTGCTCCCGTCTCCGCCCCCGCCCTCTCCGCCTCCAGCATCTCGATCTTCACGAACGGGCAGTCCTCGATCCTCGCGACTCCGGCCGCGATCTCCTCGGCGAGGGTCGCGCAGTCGGGCGAGCCGCAGGCGGCGCAGTCCTTCTTCGGGAGCCGATCGAGAAGAGCGTCCTTCTCCCGCTTCAGGGCTATCGCTTGCCTCAGATCGCGGGCGAGCGGCTGGATGGCGCGCGCCTTGACGGGCCCCTCCAGGTCGAAGAAGTGCTCGCGAAGCAGCGAGCGGACCTTCTCCTCCTTGACGTGCTCCTGATTCCCTAGCCTCCTCGCGATCTGCTGGATGTTCCTTCGGGCCGCGTAGCGTCCCTCCACCGTTAGCTGGCCGCCGGCGCATCCGTCGGGGCACATGAAAGCCTCGATGAAGTCGACGCTCTGGAACTTGCCCGCCTCGATCCTGTCGAAGACGTATTCGACGTCTTGAAGCCCGCGAACCGCCATCGTGTTCGTGTTGCGCATTCCGGAGATCTGGCCTTCCCCTATGGCCCACAGGACGCCGCTCAGGCTGATCGGGGCGTCGAGGTCGCTCCCGCCGCCGCGTTTGATCGCCGCGAGCAGGGGCCCGTAGAGCTCCGCGATCGAGAACGCCCCGTCCAGATAGGACTGCTCGAGGCCTACGGGACTGAGAATCGAGTTCATGATCGCCGAGCAGGGCGTTATGAAGAAGACCCCGATGTCGTCCGGATCAAGAGCGAGATCGGCCGCGAGCCGCGGCCGCAGCAGCTTCGCCGCCAGCTCCCTGGGCGACTCCAGGGGGAGCATGTGGGCGATGAGATCCGGATAGCGGATCTGAATCAGGCGGACGATCGCCGGGCAGGTGACGGAGATCTTCGGCCAGGGCCCCTTGCACTCGGCGAGGTAGGCGTCGGTCGCTCCCGCGACCATCTCGCACATCCATGAGAGGTCGTAGTGGCTGTCGAATCCGACCTGCCGGAGAGCATGAAGGACTTGGACGGGCGTGACGTCCCGGCCGAACTGGCTGTAAAGCGTCACGGACGGCACGGCCACAGTGTGCTTGAATCTCTTCAGATCCGAGACGGCGGAGGTCCTGGCCGTCGCCGCCTCGTACCGGCAGACCAGGATGCAGGAGCCGCAGTCGGTGCAAAGCTCCGGATTGACGACGGCGAGCCGATCCCGAACGCGGATCGCCTTGGTCGGGCAGACCTTGCAGCAGGCGACGCACCCGATGCACTTCTCCGGATCGATCAGGACCGCGTGGCCGCGTTCAATCACCCGCCACTCCGCCTCGGTCGTTCAGAAAGACCGCGTACCGCAAGGTCGTCCCCACCCCCGGCGTCGACTCGATCTCGAAGAGATCGGTGTTCCTCTTGATGTTCGGCAGCCCCAGGCCCGCGCCGAATCCCCTCTCGCGCATCGCCGGCGTCGCGGTGGAGAACCCCTCCACCATCGCCTGCTGGATGTCCGGGATCCCCTGCCCTCGGTCGGCGAAGACGACGCGCACGGAGTCCGGAAAGACCTGGAACTCGAGCCGCCCTTCCTCCGCGTACATGATGACGTTCATCTCCGCCTCGAAGTTCGCGATCGAGAGACGCCGGATCACGTCGGCGGGGATCCCCAGCTCCTTCATGATCGCCTTGATCCTCGCCGAGGCGTCTCCGCCGTGCTCGTAATCGTTCCCCCTGATCGTGAACGACTCCGCGTAGAGGGCCTCCGGCGGATTCCCGGCCTGGTTCGCGGCCGGGTTCACGGCTTGGCGCCGGGCTTGAGTCCGGCCTCCCTGAGGACCGCGCAGACCTCGAACATCCCCATGCGCGTGGAGAGTAGCGGGATTCCGCGCCGGCGGGCGAGCTCCAGGACTTGCTCGGCGGGTCGCTTGCTGGCGACGTAGACGATTCCCTTCAGGTCGGCCACGTCCGCGGCATGGATCGACTGCACGCTCGCGAGCCCGGTGATCAGGAGCGCTCCGGGCTCGGAGAAGGCGAGAACGTCGCTCATCAGGTCGGCGGCGAAGCAGGACTCGACATGAACCTCGTCGATGAGGTCATCCGCCCAGACCACCTCGCAATCGAGGAGTTGAATCAGCTCGCCCAGGTTCATGTCCCTTCCCCGACCCGGATCCATGCGTCGACGAGGGCGTCAGCCTCGCCGACTTCCCGACCGCGGCGAGGCCGCGATCGATGGCACGCCTATCGAATCCCCGCCTCGTAGAGCTTCGTCGCGACCTGCCAGCGGTTGAGACTGGTCGAGTAGATTGCGATCTCCGCCTTCTCGGCCATCTTGACGACCTCCTCGGCGGGGAGCTTCCCCTGCGTGACGATGATGGCCGAGATGTCGACCAGGTTCGCCGCGGCGATCACGTTGTTGTGGATCTGCACCGTCACGAGCAAATTGCCCGCTTGGGCATTGGCGATGACGTCGCTCACCATGTCGGAGATGTAGACCCCGCTCACGTCCCGATCGAAGGACTTGCTGACCCCCTTGAGACCGAGCTTGTCGGCGAGCTCCTGTACCTTCATGCTGGTTTCTCCCTCACGATCCGGGGCCACGCCCCCGGGCTCATCTCCTGTCACTGCCGGGCGAGCCTGCGGAACCTTCGACGGCGCGCCACGGTCGCGCGCAGCGTCGCTCCCGCGAAGGCCTCCCTCACTCATCCCCCATGGACGTCAGTCCGAAGTCGATCATGATCTCGCCGTACGACATCGTCTTGTGAAGGTCGAAGAGGTCGGGCAGGATCAGGACCTTCTTGCCGGGCCTCCGCAGCCGCTGGTTGAACACGGCGTTCAAGATCCCGAGCTTCTCGTCCGACAGCGAGAGCCTCGTCCCCTCGCCCGTGTCGTGCGTGATCGCCATGTAGATCGAGATGCCGTTGTCGTGCGCGATCCGTCCGATCCTGTAGATCTCGCTCTCGGGCTTGCAGAGGGCGTAGTAGAGAAGCCCGAGCATCTCCCGGAACTTCACGACCTCGCCCGTCGCCGTGTCGCGCACGTCGAATCGGAAGGACTGCCCCATCGCGGCGGAGCGCCAGGTCTTGTTCCCTTCCCGGTACTCCTCGCGCGGCAGCGGCGGCTCGGTCGAGAAGTACGATCGGACCGCGCGGCTGAAGAGATCGTGCTCGACCATGACGTAGCCCATCTGGACGTTCACCATCTCGTAGCGGACGGCGGGTTCTCCAGTAGTCATCCTCTTCGATCCTCACAATCCATCCACTCGCCCGTCGCGCGGGCGGGTGGACCGTCGACTGAAGCTCCAAACCGGCCGGAGGTCGGCAGTCGTCGCGCTGCTCGAGCGCGGACCTTCGAGGGAACGGTCTCCGCGCGCGGCGCGGAGCCGCCCGCGCCGTTCACGGCGCTCGGGCGGGAAGGGAGGCGAAACAGCCTGGGCGCCGGGGGCGACGCTGCGAGCGACGACGCCCTCGGAGTCGGTCGCGCCCCCCGGCGGACATCCTGTGGTCCTCGCAACGAACACCTCCGCCCCCACACCACCCAGCCGCGCCCGGGGACCATGGCAAGAGCACGCGCCACAACAGACTCGCCCATCCGCCGGGACAGACCGAACTTCTGAGCGAGCTTATCACGGCCGGACGAACCCGGCAAACCCCCTGTAAGCCTGCGTTCTTCGAGGGCGCAGTTCGGATTGGCCGATCTCCCGGCCGGCCCTCCGTCACGGGTCCCCGGCGACCGGATCGGTCAGTGCGTTCGGCGCCGGCCGTGGATGAGGGAGCCGGAGCCTTGCGATCGTCGCCCCCCAGCTCGAGGCATCGGGAGCGTCGGCGTAGGAGATCACGCGCGGGTCCGCATCGAGGATCGACCTCACGATCCGCCTCTGCGTCCCCGTGCCCTTGCCGTGAATGATCCGCACCTGCCGGTGGCCGGCAGCCGCGGCCTCGCCCAGGAACTCCGTCACGACCGAGCGCGTGTCCCGGGGCTGGAACGTGTGGAGATCGAGGGTGTCCACCGCGTCCAGGCGCACCACGCCGGGCTCCTCACTGGGCGCCGCATCCTCCGGCGTCTCCCGGATCATCGACTCCCGCCTTCCGAGAAGCAGCCGCTTCAAGAGACCGAATCCCATGCAGGCCAGAATACTGCATCGGCGGCCGCGGGCGCGCCCGCCCGCTTCTCCGATCCGGTCGCATGCGCCTGGAGATCTGCGGCAGCGGATGGCTTGCCAGGAGCCCTGTCCATGTCTAGCGTCTTGAGTCGATGCGCGTCGGGTGGATCCAGACGGAGCCGGTCTACGGAGATACGCGGGCCAACCTGCGACAGGTGGAGTCGGTCGTCCAATCGCGGGAGGCCGATCTCTGGGTTCTCCCCGAGCTCTTCGCGACCGGCTATCTCTTCGGGGGCCGGGCGGAGCTCTCCCGCCTGGCCGAGGCGATCCCCGCGGGACCGACGACGCAAGAGATGATTCGCCTGTCGCGCTCCGCGGGATGCGCGTTCGTCGCCGGGATCGCCGAGGGCGCGCCATCCGGGATGATCTTCAATGCCGCGATCGCGGTCGACCCCGCGGGGCTGCGCGCCCTCTACAGGAAGATCCACCTCTTCGACCTGGAGAAGGAGTGGTTCGACCCGGGCGACACGGCGTACCCGGTCGTCTCGATCGCCGGAGCGCGCGTCGGGATGATGATCTGCTTCGACTGGCGCTTCCCGGAGGCCGCCCGGAGTCTCGCGCTCGCGGGTGCCCAGATCATCGCCCACCCGGCGAATCTGGTTCACGCGCATTGCCAGAACGCGATGGTCACCCGCGCGATCGAGAACGGCGTCTTCACCGTGACCGCGAACAGGACCGGGGCGGAGTCGCGCGGCGACGCTAGCCTCGTCTTCACGGGCCGCAGCCGCATCGTCGCTCCCGACGGCCGGATCCTGAGCGACGGTCCCGCGCAGGAACCGGCTTGCGATGTCGTCGAACTCGACCCGACCGCCGCGGACGACAAGCGAGTGACTCCCCGCAACGACCTGCTCGGGGACAGGAGGCCGGCCTTCTATCGATCGGGACCGGGAGCCTGAGGCGGAGCGGGCCGCGGCGCTTCACCTGGAGCGACCGAAGACCCCGACGGAGTCCCGAAGCCCCGCGCCGGGAACGCGAACCCAGCGGGGCGAAGGGAGCCGTCGGGGTCCGTTCTCGCCGCTTCGCGAGCCAGCGGCGCTTCACCTGGAGCGACCGAAGACCCCGACGGAGTCCCGAAGCCCCGCGCCGGGAACGCGAACCCAGCGGGGCGAAGGGAGCCGTCGGGGTCCGTTCTCGCCGCTTCGCGAGCCAGCGGCGCTTCACCTGGAGCGACCGAAGACCCCGACGGAGTCCCGGAGCCCCGCGCCGCGAACGCAAACCCAGCGGGGCGAAGGGAGCCGTCGGGGTCCGAGGGCCTCGCGTCGCGCCGGCTCGCCTCTCAGATTCAGTCAGAAGCGCCTAGTAGTCTCTCTGCGTGCTCGAGAAGGTGATGCCGAGGCTCACGCGGGCAAACGACTCCTCGAGCCCGACCCGCTCCGCGTCCCCGCGCTTCCCCCACTCGATGGCGAGATCCACGGCGGCGCGGTTCTTGGCCACCAGGCGCCGGAGGCCGACGCTCGCGACCGTCTCGCGGACATCCTTCCCGCTGGCGCTCCCGCCCTCCGACTCGGCCGCATCGTCGCGCGCGGCCGCGCCCGGGGGATCGACCGCCCGCACGTGATGGGACGATCCCGAGACCCCGCCGCGGATCGTCCACTGCGGGATCTCGCCGCGGACGAAGTCGTACTCGAGGCCCGCTCCCCACCGCGTCGTATCGTGGAAGGGTCTCCTCGATGCCCCGCCCGGGGCAGCGCGGAGCGCGGCCTCGCTCCACAGAGTCCGGATCAGATCGGCGCTCAGACCGAGTCTCTTGATCGGACGCAGCTCGACGCCGGCGGCCCATCTGTCGGGCAGCTCCTGACGGCCGGTCCATGACGCATCGTAATCGCCGGTCCGCAAGACCTCCACTTCCTGGATGAGTCGTGAGGAGCCCCCGAGGGTCCCGCTCGCTCCGACTGCGACTCCTTCCGTTGGAAGCAGGAGCACGCCCCCGGTCGCCACCGCGCCGCCGCGCAGTCTCGCCCTGACGACCTGGAGCTGGTCGCGCTCCTCGGCGTCGTCGAAGTTGTAGGTCAGGAACTCCTTCACGGACCCCTGGACGCGCCCGACCGAGACTCCCCAGAGAAGCCGGCGGTCGAGCGAGGATCCCGCGAGGGCGACCTGGATTCGATGGAGACCCCCCATCCCCTTCGTCTTCAGCTCGTACGGGCCGGTCACATCGCCGGCGTAGCGCTGCGCGCGCTCGTAGGTCCCGTCCGACTGCACCGAGAACGAACCTCCCGCGCGGAGTCCGCGCGGAAGCTCGATCACGCCCCCGAGGCGTGGCAGGAGATCGGCCTTCTGCCGGAAGCTCCCCTCGGGATCGCCATCGCCGCCGCGGCTGTCCGCTATCTCTCCGGCGTAGGAGGTGAAGCCATAACCCCTCTCGGCGAGCGCGATGGTCGCCGGATTGAGATCCGCGGAGGCGCCGTAGGATCGAACGGCGACCGATGTCCCCCCGCGACCCAGAGCGGCAGGATCTCCCACGTCCCACCACCATCCCCATCCCGCGCTGGAAAACGGCGTGGCGCGGACCCCGCCAGGCGAGAGAGCGAGAGCGCAGGGAATCGCGATGGCCAGGACCGCGCGGGCGGCGCGGACCGACCCCGCGCGCGATTGCGATCGGCACCCGCTCTTGCGACCGAGCGATCTCACGGCTCCACGCTCCACCTGGGACCGGAGGGGAGGAGATAGACGACCCGAAGCGCGGGTCGGACAGACTCCGATGCCGCATGGCCCGTATGGATCTCCACGCTCTCCAGAGTCGACACCTCGTCGATGGCGCGCACGACGACGCCCAGGTTCTCTTCTCCCTCCACCCACTTCTGCGCCAGGGCGCCGATCTCGAAGCGGACTGAATCCTCCAGGGACTCCGACAGGTCGGTGGCGGTGGCCTTGAGGGCGTTGGCCGTGTCGGCTACTTCGTAGACTCCCAGGACGAAGGGGTCCTTCTCCAGGACATCCAGGTTCTGGGAACGCAGGCGAATCGTGGCCCTGACGACCGCTGCCTCACGCGGAATGGCGGACAGGTCAAAGCGCAGCAGGAACCGCGAAGCGGTTCCGGACGAAACGAACGCGAGAGGAGCCCCGGGCACGGGGTCATCCCGCCTGTCGTCGAGGGCGTAGGCGTCGCCGGTCGCCGTCACGGTTCGCACGGTGCCTGTCGTGTCGACCAGATTCAAGCTCGGAGTCAGCACCCGCAGATCATCGTCCCAAAGGAGATCGTTGTGGGAGACGATCCGCGCCACCCCGCCCGCGCCGACACTCTCGGCGGTCAACGCGAGCCCTGCATTGGCCGCCTCGTCGGCCTTCCAGGAGCGGATCAGATCGACGGGCAGATCGAAGTCGATGACATCGATCGTCGTGTCCTGCAGAGCGCCGGTCTTGACGTTCTCCTTGCGGGCCAGAGGCTCTTGAGAGAGGGTCGGCCGGTTTCCCCATGTGAGAGTCGACGGCGTCCAGGCCGTGTCGCCTCCCTCCACCGACCAGAGCGTGAGCGTGATGGATCCACCCCACCCCTTGCGCAGATGGATCCGGAGATAGGAACGATCGACGCCGGCGGTGTCGGGCACGCCTGCGAACCGGAGGAATCCCGCCGCCTCGAGGCGATCGTTCGAGCCGACGAGAATCGATTCGGAAAGATCTGTCGCGGGCGCCGAGCGAAGCTCCTCATCGTAGGCCACCACCAAGGTGGTCTCGAGCGGAGCGGGCGGAGCCAGACGGCCTCCGTTGTCGAATCCCAGGGGATTCTCGTCCTCGGCGCAGCCTGCCCAGAGAGTGAGCGCGAGCAAGAGAAGCAGGGCCGAGGAGCCGCCAGCTCTCATCGATCCCCGCCTCGCCGGCCTTTCCCCCCGGGTCGTCACGCGATGCTTCACCGGATCAGGAACAACGGACCCTCCCATAGGGTCCAGCGGCGATGGAATCGGGCTGGCTCATCATCTGGGCAGGCTACACCAAGCGTCCGGATGCCGCCACGTGTTCCCCACGGCTGGCTGAAATGGACCATATTCGTCGATCGCACATCTATTCATTGAGATACGCTCTCTGAATCGGCGCTCCTCCCTCAACTCCGGCCCCCGGTTCCCCGTTCGTCCCCGCCTCGAATCTCCCAACCTGTTGATAATGAATCGATTCGCGCCTGGCATCGCTCTTGCACCTTCCGACCGGCAGGAATCGAGACAAGGGGGTGGAAGATGAACAGGTGGAAGATGAGCAGGTGGGCGCTGCTCTGGTGTATCGCGACCGTCGCTCTGGTTGCGACATCGTGTGTGGATGACGGGGGCCTGCCTCTGGGCCCATCCGACCAGAGCGCCGGCCGCCCCGATGGAATCGGCCCGAGCACGCAGGAGCGCTCGGCAGAGGACGCGATGGCGCCGCCGCCACGCCTTCCGCTCGTGGGCGAACCCGAGGGATGCGCTCTCATAGGCCCCGCGGCGGGCGGCACGGTCTCGATCGGCCGCTACCGGGTGACCGTGCCTCCCGGAGCTCTGCGCACCGCAACGGAGATCAAGGTCACAATCCGCGAGGCCGGCGGCCACATCGGGTGCGAGCTGGAGCCCCACGGAATCACATTCCTGAGGCCCGTCACGCTCACGATGGACCTGAGCGGGACCGATCTCTCCGGGCACAACGATGTCACGATCTACTGGTACGACGAGAACGACGGGACATGGGTCGACATGGGCGGCGTGTGCGATCCCGCCTCGGGCCGCGTATCGGTGGGCATCTGGCACTTCTCTCAGTTCAGGGCCGGCCGCGCCGGCTGGTAGATCTTCCCAAGCCCTCCCCCCAGCCGAGCCGCTCCGTCTTCCCCCGGAGCGGCTCGGCGCGCCTCCACCGGGGCCGGCCCGAGGGGCGCGCCGCAGAGGGCGCTGCGAGCCGCCGCGCGTCCGGCGAAGACGAGCGGACGCCAGATGCGAGCTTCTCAGACGCGATCGAGCTGCTCTAGAATCGACTCGTCATGAGCAGGCCCCGATCGAAGATGCCGAGCGGAAGCCTCCGTGCGCTCGCGCGCGCCGCGAGGCCATGCGTGGGGGCAATCCGCGTCGCCGGCTCCGTCCTCGCTCTGTGCGCGACCCTTGCCTCCGCTTGGCCCGCTCCCGCTCTCGCGGCGGCCGAGCAGCGGCCATTCTTCGAGTACGACCTCCTCTTCCCGAAGTCCACGGAGGGAGTCACGCCCGGCGCGATCGCGGTAGCTCCCGAGATCTCCCCGCCTCTCGAGACGCCCATCGATCCGGGGACCTACGTCGTCGTTCCGGGAGACCTCCTGCAGCTTCAGGTTGGCGGCGAGACGGACCGCGCATGGAGATTGGCGGTGACGGCATCGGGGAGGCTCTTGCTGCCGAGCGCCGAGTCGATCGACGCGGCCGGCAGGACGCTCGAGGAAGTGGACGATCTGGTGAGGCGCGCCATGGCGCCCCGTTTCCCGGGCAAGCCGATCTCGCTCCACATGCTGCAGCCGGGGATGTTCCGCATCCCCATCACGGGCATGATCGCATCTCCCGGAGTCCTCCTCGTCCACGCCTACGATCGCCTCTCCTTCGCGATCGGCGCGGCAGGCGGTCCGCTCCCCGGCGGGAGCATCCGCCGAATCGAGATCCATCATGCCGACGGCCGCGTGGATGAGATCGACATGGTGCGGTTCGTCCACTCCGGGGATCTCGATCAGAACCCGACGGTCGCGCCGGGAATGAGGATCCACGTGCCGCCGGCGGGCGACTTCGTCCGAGTCACCGGCGCCCTGCGCGGCCTGGCCGGGATGGAGAGGCCGATCGTCTCCAATGTCGGCTCGCGGATCCCCGAGTCGCCGCGCATGAAGCTCGAGTGGCGCCAGGGCGACACGGTCGGATCGATGCTAACCCGCGCCGGGGGGCTATCGGAGGACGCGACCGGCGAGATCGTCCTCGTCCGCGGCAGCGAGATGCTGAGGCTCCGCTCGCCCGAAGACGACTCGGCAATGGTTCGCGCGGGGGATCTCATCGAGACCGCCGTCCGCGATCGATGGGTCTATGTGATCGGCGCGGTCCGCTACCCCGGTCCCCACGGACATCTGCCGAGCCTCACCGCGGCCGACTATGTGCGCATCGCCGGGGGTCCGACGGAGCTTGGGCGGGGCCGCGGCTGGCGCGTCCAGGTCGAGGGGCGGAAGAGCGTTCCCATCGGCGAGGAGGAGCACATTCCGCCCGGCTCGACGGTCGTCGTGCCGGAACGATGGACCTACAAGGTCTCGACCCTGCTCGCGCCGATCAGCGGGATCACGGCGCTCGTCATCTCCGTAGTCGCCCTGAGGAAGTAGAGCTAGTCGTCCCCTGCGCCGGGATCGACCCGACCAAGGCGGCCTCGAGCCGCGCGGCGGAGCGCTCCCAGGTCCAATCCTCCTCGACGCGGCGGCGGCCCGGGCCGGGCCCCTTCCAAGGCCAATCCCTGAGCGGCCTGCCCGCTTCGATCCACTGTCGCCGCCACTTCTCGATCGCCCGCGCGAGATCCTCGGCTTCGCCCGCGGCAAAGAGATCCCCAGCGCCGATCTCGGCGATCCACGAATACCATGGGATATCGGAGACCAGAACGGGGCGGTCGGATGCGAGATAGGTGAGGATCTTCGTCGACAAAGCGCCGCCTCCCGAAACCTTGTCGTGATCGGGCCAGCGATAGGGCGCGACGAGGATCTGGCACGAGACGAGCAATCGATCCGTTTCTTCGCGAGGGAGTCCGCCGAGGAATCGGACGCGAGCCGCGCGCGAGGCGGAGGCGCCGGAAGCTCGCTGCTCGGGGCCGCCCGTGGCGCCAGAAGACCCGACGTCGCAGGCGGCGATCTCGCGAAGCCTGCGTTCCTCCCGCCCCTGCCCGATGATCCAGAGTTCGACCTCGCCCGATCGGTCCAGGGCCGCCGCCTCGATGAGAGTCTCGATCCCTTGGACAGGCGCGAGATTCCCCGCGAAGCCGATCACGAACGTGGAAGGAGGCACGCTCATCTTGCCGCGTACCGCCTCGGGATCGATGGGCCCGGGCATGTGCGTCGCAATGGGGACCACGCGGATCCGCCCGGCGTCGATCCCGCGAGAGCGAGCAAGCGTGGTCCCGAGCTGCTCGGAGAGCGCGATCACCGTCGTCGCGTTGCGGAGGCAGACGCGCTCCGAGGCCGCCACGAGTCTCCTCGCGATCGGAGATCGGCCGAGGGCGGGATCCTCCGTCAGGAGCGCGTTGACTTCCAGAACCAGGGGCAGGCGTAGAAGCCTCGAAACGATCACCGGGGCGATCGTGTAGAGGTCCTGACGGACATAGATGAGGTCCCTCTTGCCTCCCGCGCAGCTCCAAAACAGGCGGCAGCCTCCCAGAAGCTCGAAGCTCCAGTAGTAGAGGAATCTCCATCTCAACGGACGGACTTCCAGGCGCTGGAAGGCGGTGGGGACCGATGGACCGGCGGCGCGGGGAGTCACGAGCATCACATCGTGTCCCCGATTCGCGAGGGCGTCCAGGATGCCCCGCAGATGGAGGGCGTGCCCTTGAGGAAGGGAGAGGTCGATCGCGGAGAAGGCCGCGACGCGAAGCCGGTCGGTCGAAGGGGGGGCGCTCACCGCGACCGGCCCGCGATCCATCCCGCGAAGAGCCAGACCCACTCGTTAGCCATCAGATCTCCGCTGAACTGGGCGTTCCAGACCGCGAAGAGCAGGCTGAAGAGAAGCGCGATCATCATGGGATCGCCGGCCCTTCGCATGCCCCGTCCTAGCGCGGCCAAGAGAAAGCCGGCGAGGCAGACCAGCCCGGGCAGTCCGTTCTCGATGCCGACCTCGGCGATCAGGTTGTGGGGATAGAGTCGATTGTCGCCCATCTTCATGAGATCGCTGAATCCCCCGGTGCCGGTCCCCCATCCGGCCGCGTGCGGGACGGCTTCCCGCGCGATCTCGAGAAGGCGCAGGCGCACCGCTCCCGAGGCATCGATTCGCACCGGATTCAGGAATCGCTCGCGGATCTGCTCGGGCATCAGCAGAAGGGCCAGCAGGGCGAGCGACGCGGCGGCGGCCAGACGCAGAAGCCTCGCCCCTCTCGATCCTGGAAGAACGAAGACCGTCCAGCAGGTGAGAACAAGCGCCAGCCCTATCAGGGGACCGCGCGATCCCGAGAGGACCATGACGATCCCGAGGGGGACGATGAGGATGACCAGGGCCGCCGGCCGGATCTTCCCCGCTCCCAGCAGGCCGATGCCGGCCAGGATCCCGAGCCCCATGTTGCGCGCGAGCCATATCGGATTGAGGCCCAGGGCGCTCAGCCTCTGCCCGGACGGCGCGGCCCGGGACGCGTGTGTCAGGAGCGACACGATCGCTACGAGGGCTGACAGGACGAGCACGGCGGAGAGGAAGGAGACGACCGGCCGATCGCGCGAGGAAGGCTCATCGCTCCATCTGGTCCCCGCGATCGCGCCTCCCACGAGGAGCGGGAGGCTGGTCGCGAAGTAGGCGAGGACCTTCGCGCGACCATACGCGGGAGAAGGCGACTCGAGCAGGCCTGCCCAGACCACGAGACCCAGCGCGAGAGCCCACCAGAGGATTCCGTCCGTGAGGAGCAAGGCTGCCCTCCTGCCGGTTCCGGCTGAGCCCGACAGCAGGATCCGCGCGACGGCGAGAAGCAGGAAGAACCGGAAGAATGCGAAAGCAGGGGTCGCCAAGTCGAGGGCGACGACGAACGGATCGAGCAACGGCAGACCCACGGCCATGACCGCGAGGAGCCAGGCCAGGCGGACCGAGAGGAGAAGCCCGGCGACCGCGGCGAGAACGATCGATGCGACAAACGCCGCTTCGGGCAGGAGCGTGAGCAGCGCGGCGTCGCAAGCCAGAAGAAGGATCAGGCCCAGGCTGACGACTTGACGGGACGGAAGGTCTGACGCGGGAAGGAGTCGGGAGATCCCGTCCATCGGAATCTAGGGGAAGGTGGGATCGCTGCCCGAATCGAACCACCGCTTCGGGTGGAGGGCGCGACCGACGCCCCGAAGCGACTCCCACTGCATGGGCCTTTCTCTGCGGATCGACTCGAGATGATCGAGCACGAGGGCAAGGCCGCACGAGAACAGGAAGGCCAGAATCGTCGCGATGGAGCAGATGAGCCAGCGGATCGGCCGGAATCGCTTCTCGGCCGGTACGGCCGAGTCGAGGATCTGCAGCGCCGGCGTATCCCTCAGCTCCTGGATCCGGTACTGCTCGTACTGCTCCATCAGGACTCCGTAGAGGGCTTCCTGGATCTTCATGTCCCTGAGCGCGCGCGCGAAGGCGGCGGAGCGGGCCGGGAACTGCGAGAGCGGAACCCTGAAGGCCGCCGTGTCCGCTCGACCGCCGCGGTCCAGATCGCGAAGCTGCCCCTCGAAGAGGTCGATCTCACGGGCAAGACGCGCCCGGTTGGGATCCTCCGGACCGACCTGCGCGCGCAGGATCCCCAGCTCGACCTCGCGGACCCTCCGCCCCAGCTCGAGCTGGACCGCGCTCTCGACCAGGGCGCGCGCCTGCTGGTCAGGAACCAGGATCCCGGTTTCTTCCTGCACGCGCTGGAGGATCTCCTCGGCGCGCGCGAGGGAATCGCGGCAAACCGCCACGCGGGTCTCGAGAAAGGCGCGGACGGCGCCCGCGCCTGAGCTGCGCCGCTCCCGCGATCGGACATCGAGGATTTCGATGAAGTCGTTGGCCATCTTCGCGGCGCGCGCCGGATCCTTGTCGACCACGCTGATCGAGACCACGCCCTCCCTGCCGACCTTGGTCTTGGCGTTCGACCTCAGGGTGATCAGGGCGTCGTCGATCGTCTTGGCCTTGTAGATCCGCATCAGATCGCGCCGGCGGATGATCTCCTCCCCGACCGACCGGCTCTTGAGGATCGCCGCGTAGATATCGGAGGGAGTGGCCCAGATGGGCAGATTCGCCCTCCCCTGGCCGAAGGTCGAGGCGGCGACGATCGAGGAGAGGGTCCCGGTGGAGAAGGCCTCCTCCTGCGGCGGGAAGACCGAGGCGGTCGACCGGTACGATTTGGGGAGCAGCAGGCTTATGACAACGGCCGATGCCGCGACCAAGAGCGTGTTGGCGAGGATCAGACGTCGCCAGCGCGCGAGGATCACGATTCGTCTCAGCAAGAGACTCCGGGGCTCCATGACCATGCTGGTCGAGCATAGCAGAGGCGGCGGGCAGGCGGTATACTGGCGCGGAGCGAGTCGGCCGCCCCCAAGGACGGGCGGCCGGGGGGGGAGGCAAGCCATGGAAGAGCGCCGCGAGAGGATCGTCCTGCAGCTACCGGGGGGCGCCGTCGGGATCCGGCGCGCGAGGTGCCCGAACGGCTGCGATCTGATGGACGCGACGGCCATGATCCACGATCTCCCCTCGATTCGCGTCCGCTACGACGTCGCCGGAAAGGGCGGGATCATCCATCTCGATCCTCTCTACGGCCGCTTCGACAACCTGGGCGAGGGGGAGATCCCCGCCGGCGCGATGGTCGAGTTCTCGTGCCCGAGCTGCTCGGTTTCGCTCCGCGCCCCCGAAGGGACCTGCGAGACCTGCGCGGGGAATCTCTTCGCGATCCACCTCCCCGGCGGAATCGTGGAAGGGTGTCTGCGCCGCGGATGCCACTATCATCGGATGACGATCGTCGACGACGGATCGCTGATGGACCGCCTCTTCTCGGAGCACGGGCGGGATTCGTATCTGTAGGCCTGGCGCATCGAATGCGGGCTCTGCTCGCCCTCGGCGCGAGATGAAGCGGGCGGCTGCGGGAATTCGCCGGGGCTCGTGCGCTGCTCCAGACCCTGGCCGGGCCAAGCAGTTCGCTGACGGGCGATCTCGACCTTCATGGATGACGCGGATCGGCTTTCAGGCGAGCCGCGAGGCGCTCATGATCTTGGTTTCCCCTGCGGAGCGCCTCTATACTCGGAGTTGCGCGACCGTGAGAACCACGGAAACGCGCCTGGGTTTTGAAGTTCACCATCCGTGTCTCAGGTCAGGGAGAATGCACATGCTCGATGCCCAGGCCATCAGGCCTGCACAGCCGACGGCGCCTGCGGGCGTCGTGAAGATCACGCCGGAAGAGATCGAGGCCTCGCTCCACCGTTTCGGCTACTCCCCCGAACTGCGGCAGATCATCGCCAGCGAACGCCTCCTCCCGCCGGAGCTGCTGACTCGGCTTCACGCGACATGCCCGCAGCACTCCGGGCTGCTCGAGCGCGGCGAGATCGAGCTCGAGCTGGTGCCGCAAGGCACCCTCACGGCGTTCGCGGGCGTGCCGCCCCGCGTCATGGGCATCGGTCCGGTGCCGGCCACCCGCAGGCTCCTCGGCCGGCTCGGGCTCACGCTGGCGGACATGGATGTCAACGAGATCAACGAGGCGTTCGCGGTGCAGGCGCTCACCTGCATGCGCGAGCTCGGCATCGCTGACGACGATTCGCGCGTGAACCCGCAGGGAGGGGCGATCGCACTTGGTCATCCCCTGGGCATGAGCGGGGCGCGTCTCGTCCTGACCGCCGCGCACCAGCTCCGCCGCACAGGCAAGCGCCGGGCCCTCTGCACGATGTGCGTGGGCGTGGGCCAGGGGATCGCGATCGGGCTCGAGCGCTGCTGATCGCGGCGGGCCATCGACTTGCATCATCGATGGCCTTTCAGATCCTCAAGAGCACGAATCGAACGGGCGAAGTTGGGCCCGGAATGACTACGGAGTCGGCGTCGAGATCTCACCTCGTCGCCGCCATCCCGGAATCCCGGCCCGGCGCCGGCCTCGCAGGATCCAGGACCTATCTCGCCTTCGTCGCAGCTCCCTCGAAGACTCGAATCCGATTCAACGCGCGGCGCAAAGCGGCCTCGGCCCGCGCCTGATCGATCTTGCCGCTCGTGTCCCGGAGCCGCTCCCGAGCGCGATCGCGAGCCCCCTTCGCGCGCGCCAGATCGATCTCCTCCGGCAGCTCCAGCGCATCGGCGAGGACGACCGCACGGTTGTCGGAAACCTCAAGAAACCCTCCCGAGACGCAGAAAACGAGATCGTCCTCGTCAGGGACCTTCACGGTGAGCCTTCCCGGCGCCAGGGCCGTGATCAGCGGGGCGTGATGGGCGAGAACGCCGAGGTATCCCTCGCTCCCCGGGGCGACGATCGAGATCACCTCAGCGTCGAAAACGCTGCGCACCGGCGTCAGAACGCTCAGACGAAACAGCTCAGGCATCTCCCCTCCGCCCTATCTCAGCCCTGCGAGCGGAGTCTCTCCGCCTTCTCGACCGCCTCCTCGATCCTTCCGACCATGTAGAAGGCCTGCTCGGGGAGATCGTCGTGCTTCCCCTCGATGATCTGGCGGAATCCCTCGATGGTGTCCTGGACTTTCACATACCGGCCATGCTCTCCGGTGAAGGCTTCGGCGACGAACATCGGCTGGCTCAGGAAGCGCTGGACCTTGCGAGCCCTTCCGACGATGACCTTGTCCTCCTCGGAGAGCTCGTCCATCCCGAGGATCGCGATGATGTCCTGCAGGTCCTTGTACCTCTGCAGGATCCTCTGCACGGAGCGGGCGACGTCATAGTGGTCCTGCCCGACGACCATCGGATCGAGCATGCGCGAGGTCGAGTCCAGCGGATCCACGGCCGGGTAGATTCCGAGCTCCGAGATCTGCCGGGAGAGGACGGTCGTCGCATCGAGGTGCGCGAAGGCGGTCGCGGGGGCAGGATCGGTAAGGTCGTCCGCGGGGACGTAGATCGCCTGCACGGACGTGATCGAGCCCCTCTTCGTCGAGCAGATCCGCTCCTGAAGCTCTCCCATCTCGGTCGAGAGGGTCGGCTGGTAGCCCACGGCGCTCGGCATCCGGCCCAGAAGCGCCGACACTTCCGAGCCGGCCTGCGTGAAGCGGAAGATGTTGTCGATGAAGAGAAGGACGTCCTGGCCCTCCTCGTCGCGGAAGTACTCGGCGACCGTCACGCCCGAGAGTCCGACGCGCAGGCGAGCTCCGGGCGGCTCATTCATCTGCCCGTAGATCAGGGCCGTCTTGCTGATGACACCCGACTCGTTCATCTCGAGCCAGAGGTCATTCCCCTCGCGCGTCCGCTCCCCCACCCCTGAGAAGACGGAATAGCCTCCGTGCTCGGTGGCGATGTTCCGGATGAGCTCCATGATGATGACCGTCTTGCCCACGCCGGCGCCGCCGAAGAGCCCGACCTTCCCCCCCTTCGGATAGGGCTCGAGGAGATCGACCACCTTGATCCCCGTCTCGAGGATCTCCGCCTTCGTCGATTGCTCCGTCAGACTCGGGGCATGGCGGTGGATCGGCAGGCGCTTCTTGGGTTCGGGCAACGGACCCCGCTCGTCGATCGGGTCTCCCAGAAGGTTGATGACCCTTCCGAGGACTTGCTCCCCGACCGGAACGGAGATCGGCTCGCCGAGGTCCAAGGCCTTCATCCCCCGCACGAGCCCGTCCGTCGAGCCCATCGCGACGCAGCGGACCACGTTGTCGCCTATGTGGAGCGCCGCCTCGACCGTCAGGACGATCCCCCTCTCGGGATCGTCGATGCGGATCGCGTTCATGATCCTGGGCAGCCGATCCGACGGAAACTCGAGATCGACCGTCGGGCCGATCACCTGAAGGATCTTGCCGTAGTTGGGCTCGTTCGCCATCTCTGTCCTTTCCTGCGGGGCTCTTCGCCTGGAGCCCGCCGTCTCCCTCGACCCCGCTCGTGCGCTACTTGAGCGCCTCCGCGCCTCCAACCAGCTCGGACAGCTCCTTGGTGATCGCCCCCTGGCGGAGCTTGTTCCGGATCTGAGTGAGAGCGGTGATCATGTCGCCAGCGTTCTTGTTGGCCGCGCTCATCGAGATCAAGCGGGCGGCATGCTCGCTCGCGATCGAGTCAGCCATCGCCGCGAAGACGCGCGTCTGCACGTACCGCGGCAAGAGATCCCCGAGCACCGCGGCGGCCGAAGGCTCGAAGATGTACTCCCGAGGCCCAGCCCGCCCCTCGGCAGGTGAAGCCACCGGAAGGAATGTCTCCTGCAAGATGCGGCGGCTCCCGGTCGTGATGAAGCGCGTGTAGATGAAGTCGACCTTGTCGGTCCCCCCCTGGGCGAAGAGGTCGATCAGATGCCGGGCGAGATGAGCCGCCTTGCCGAGATCGACCTGGTCCCCCAGCTCCGGAAGGCGAATCGATCCCGTCCACTGTCGCCTCCCGAAGTGGTCGCAGGCGCGCTTGCCCACGCATATGAGGTTGGTTCGGCCCCGGTCGACCCCTCCGATCTCGTTCTCCGCGAAGCGGAACAGGTTCGAGTTGAACGCGCCGCAGAGGCCCTTGTCCGAGGCGATGACCACGATCGTCCGCCGCCCATCCCCTTTGCTCCCGAACAGCGGGTGGGCATGCGCGGCGGCCGTGCCCGACAGGCTCGCCAGAATCGCGCTCATCCGCTCCGCGTAAGGCCGCGCCGAGAGGCTGCGCTCCTGGGCCCGGCGCAGCTTCGCCGCCGCGACCATCTCCATCGCCTTGGTGATCTGCTGCGTGCTCTGGACCGAACGGATCCGGCGGCGTATGTCCTTGATGCTGGCCATCTCTCTCCTGAGGCTGCCTCCGCGACTACTTGCCCGGCGACGCCGAGAAGGAGTCTCTGAGCTTCCCGACGGCCTCGTGGAGCTTCTTCTCCGTCGCTTCGTCGAGCGCCTTGGTCGTCGCGAGAACGTGCCCGACGTCCGGGTATTCCTTGTCCATGTATGCGAACAGCTCGCGCTCAAACCGCGCGAGGGAGGATGTCGGAAGCTCATCCAGGTATCCATTCACGGCCGCGAAGATGATCATCAACTGCTTCTCAAGGGGAAGCGGCTGATAGAGGCCCTGCTTCAGCACCTCGACGGTCTTCTCCCCGCGGATGAGCTGCGAACGCGTCGCTCGATCAAGGTCGCTTCCGAACTGGGCGAAGGCCGCCAGCTCACGGTACTGCGCCAGATCGAGTCGCAGGCGTCCCGCGACCCGCCGCATCGCCTTCGTCTGGGCCTTTCCGCCGACGCGAGACACCGAGAGCCCCACGTTGATCGCGGGCCGGATGCCGGAGTAGAAGAGGTCGGTTTCCAGGTAGATCTGGCCGTCCGTGATCGAGATCACGTTGGTCGGGATGTAGGCGGAGACGTCGCCGGCCTGCGTCTCGATGATCGGGATCGCGGTCAACGATCCGCCCCCCAGCTCGTCCTTCAGCTTCGCCGCGCGCTCGAGGAGGCGGCTGTGGAGGTAGAACACGTCGCCGGGATAGGCCTCGCGGCCCGGCGGTCTGCGCAGGAGCAAGGACATCTGCCTGTAGGCGACCGCGTGCTTCGAGAGATCGTCGTAGATGCAGAGGGCGTGGCGGCCCTTGTCCCTGAAGAACTCCCCTATCGCCGCGCCCGCGTAGGGGGCGATGTACTGCAGGGGCGCCGCGGTCGAAGCCGTCGCCGAGACCACAGTCGTGTACTCCATGGCCCCGTGCTGCTCCAGCGTCGCGACGACGCGCGCGACCGAGGACTCCTTCTGTCCGATCGCGACGTAGATGCAGAAGAGGTCCTGTCCCTTCTGATTTATGATCGTGTCGATCGCGATCGAGGTCTTGCCGGTCTGGCGGTCGCCGATGATCAGCTCCCGCTGCCCGCGGCCGATCGGGATCATCGAGTCGACCGCCTTGATCCCGGTCTGCACGGGCTCCTTCACCGGCTGGCGCTGCACGACGTTCGGGACCTTCCCCTCGAGCGGGTACTGCGTCTCGGACACGACGGGGCCTTTCCCGTCGAGCGGCTCGCCGAGCGGATTGACGACCCGTCCGATGATTCCAGGGCCGACGGGAACGCTGGCGACCCGTCCGCTCCGCCGGACGGGATCTCCTTCCTTCACCAGCTCGTCGGATCCGAAGAGGACCACGCCGACGTTGTCCTCCTCCAGATTGAATACCATTCCGGTCACATCGTTCGGGAACTTCAGAAGCTCGCCCGCCATCGCATCCTGGAGCCCCCAGACTCGGGCGATCCCGTCCCCGACCTGCAGGACGGAGCCGACCGACGCGACATCGAGCTCGGACTTGTACCCCTCAAGCTCCTTCTGAAGAACCGCGCTGACTTCCTCGGGTCGAAACGTCATCCTCTGTTTCCTCTCTGCTCGGACTCGCCAGCCTTGACTCTACTTGAGGCGCGACCGCGCGGAGCGAGCGCCTCAGATCTCCTCATCACGGACTAGCGCACGCTCGTCGCGAGCATCTGCTCGCGCAACCTGGCCAGATCATGACGGATCGTGCGATCGAGAACCTTCCCCTCGATCAACACGAGCAGCCCCCCGATGACACCTGGATCCACTCCCGCGCGGAGATGGATCTTCTTGCCGGTGATCCGCTCGAGCCGTCTCCGCAGCCGCTCTGCCAGCTCCTCGGAGAGCGGGATCGCGGTCGTGACCGCGGCGACGACCACCCCCATGTGCTCGTCGGCGAGCTTGCGGTACTCAGCCAGGACATCCGGCAGATGCCCGATCCGCTTCTTCTTGAGGACCAGCATCAGGAGACGCACGAAGAGAGGCTCCGCCCGCTCCCCGAAGACCTTCTCGATCACGGCGCGCTTGTGCTCGTCGAGCTCGCGCGGCGACTCGAGAAAGCGAAGCAGAGACAGGTCCTTGGCGAGCAGCTTCTCCAAGGCGGCGCAATCGTCAAGGACGGGATCGATGCGCTCCCCCGCCCTGGCCGCCTCGAACAGCGCGCTCGCGTACCTGCGCGCAACCCCCTTGTCGATCATCCTGAGCCGTCCTAGTTCTTCATCCTGGGCCGTCTTAGTCCTTCATCTCCACACGCACCATCTCATCGATCGCCTCCTCGATGAGGCGCCGATGCGCGTCGGAGTCGAGCCTCGCGTGAATCGCCTTCTCAGCCGCCGCAAGGCTCATCCTGACCATATCCTCCTTGAGCGCCAGCTCGGCCTTGTCCTTCTCCAGCTCGATCTCTTCGCGGGCGCGCTGGATCAGGTCCCGGGACTCCTTGCGGGCCTCCTCGTGGATCTCGCCGGCGACCTTCCGCCCCTCAGCGACCGCCTCCTGGATCTTGGCCCTCGCCTGCGCGTCGATCGTCCGGAGCTGCTGATCGTAGGCGGCCTTCAGTCCGGCGTTCTCGGCCTTCGCCTTCTCGATGCCGTCGAACTCGCTCTCGATGCGGGCCCTCCGCTCGTCAAGCAGGCCGAGGATCGGCCTCCAGGCATATCTGCGCAGCACCAGGACGGCGGCGGTGAAGGCGACCGCGTGGGTCGCCACCTCGCGCCAGTGCGGACTGAGGACGTTGATCTCAGATGCCATCTTTTCCGCCTCTTCGGAGCTCCCCGCGGGAGCCTTGCGTCGAGCCGTTACTCTACGAGAGCTTGCCCTGGAGCACGAAAACGGTCACCAGCGCGTAGATCGTGAGCGCCTCGATGAAGGCGCATCCGATCACCATCGCGATCTGGATCTTCCCCGCCGCCTCCGGCTGGCGGCCCATCGCCTCCATCGCGCCGGCCACTGCCTTCCCGAGGCCGAGGGCCGAGCCGAAGGCAGCGAGGCCGAGACCGAGCGGTAACGCCAATCCAAGCAGGTTCATCTCTTTCAAACCTCCGCTGTTGATGTGGAGGGCGCCGCGCGGGCCCCCTCCGGTCCGAGTTCAGTGCGCATGCTCCTCCTCATGAGGGAGCATCTGCGAGATGTAGATCGAGCTCAGGAGCGTGAAGACCAGGGCCTGGATCGTGCTAAGCAGGAGGCCCAGGAAGATGAAAGGAAACTCGAGCGGCAGGCCGATCGGCGAGCCTATCAACGCGAGGGTCCCGACGCCGAGCCATGTGAAGACCGCGATCAGGACGTCCTCGCCCATGATGTTGCCGAAGAGTCGAAGCGAAAGGCTCACGGGCTTGGCCAGCTCGCCGACGATGTGCAGGGGCAGCATCAGGGGGACCAAGCACCACCCCATGACATCGCGCGGAGCGCCGACCAGGTGGAAGAGATATCCGCCGGCCCCGAGCTTCCGGAAGCCGGTCGCGTGAACGTACAGGAAGACGACGGCCGCGAGGCCGAGGGTCGTCTCGAACAGGGAAGTCGGCGCCTTCAGGAGCGGCACCAGTCCCGAGAGGTTCATGAACCAGATGTAGAGGAAAAGCGTTCCCAGGAAGGGCGTGAACTCGCGGGCGTGGCGTCCGAGAATCCCCCGCATGAAGTCGTAGAACGACTCGACCACGTACTCGATCGCGTTCTGGAAGCGGCCGGGGATCATGCTCTTCTGCGCCGCGCCTCGAAGAAGGAGGACGCTGATCAAGAGGAGGACGAGCAGCGCGAAGATGTTCCCCCGCCACGCGAAGAAGAAGCCGACGAGGCTGTCTTCGCGGTGGGCTGGCCCCCCGAAGTGGACCTTGATCTGGTGGATGAGATCTGGAAGCTCGAGAAGGACCCCCTCGTCCTTGGCGTCGTGGGCCTTTGTGTCGTGTGCCTTTGCGTCGTGGGCCTCTGCTTCGTGGTGAGCCGGCGCGCGAGACGCCTCCCCGCCGCTGCAGATCGATGGCGCGCCCACGGCGATCGCGAGCAGCAGCAGAAGGGCGACTCTCCGCATCACGCGCTCCGCCTTCCCGCCGCGCCCCCGCGGAGCAGCGTCCCCCCGGGTCCTCTTCGCTCCCCGGACATCCACCGCCTCGACAGGACGAGCCGGCCGAGGACCTTCAGCAGAGACACAGCGAGAAAGAGGCTGAAACCCGCGAGAAGATAGAGGGGATCGAGACGGAGCTTGATCAGGGCCAGGGCGCCTGCGAGATAGATCGCGGGGAACTTGAGCGCGACATAGGCGATGAGCGCCTTCGTCCGTCCCCCCGCGGGCCGCAACATCTCCTTGAAGAGCCCGTTCAGCGACAGGAGGTTCGCGATGCCGAGGAGGAGGCCCGCTCCCCAGGCGGCGGCCTTCGGAAGGCCGATGTAGACGGCGACGCAGAGAGCGACGAGCGCGCCTAGCCAGGACGTCGTGATCAGCACGCGCCGCACGAAGCCGGGCCCGAGCTCGGCCCAGCGAGTCCCCTCCGCCCCCACAGGCGCTCTCATCATCTCCTGCGATCCGCTGCCCGGCATGTCTCCAGATGCTCTTCGATGGCCCCGAAAGAGATCCTCAGGCATCGAGATCCCGCTGCGCTCGCCTGATCAGGAGGACTGTCTCCCTCACGGCGGCCGCGATCCCGAAGCCCACTCCGATTCCCTGGAAAACCCAGTCTGTCCCCGCCCTGCGATCGACCCATCGCCCCAGCCACCAGCCGATCAAAGGCGCGACCGCAATCATGATCGGTATGGTCGTCAGCAGCGCGATGGCGCGGTATGGACTGCGCGGTTCCTTCCGGCGGTTTCCCTCTCGGCTTTCCCGCACCTTCCTCTACCTGCGTCTCTCGATGGCCTGGTGGGCCGACCCCCTGGGATGGAGGCACGCGGGCCGCGCCACGGACCGATTAGCGTGCCCGCAGCTAGAAGCAATGTCAACACTCAAGTTCAGAAAAGCGCAAGGACCAGGTCTCGCCGGCCGTCCGCTCGAGGTCGCTCGCGGAGGCCGGCTCGCTTTCACGGTCCGGTCGCCTCGGCGGCCTCCCTGATCCTCGACCATGCCTCCTCGACATGCCTCCGGCGAGTGCTCGTCTGCCCGACACAGAAGCGGAGAACCATCCGCCCCTCGAGGCGTGTATGCGTCAGGTAGAGTCGGCCCCCTTCGTTGATCCGGTTCATGATCTCCTCGTTCACCCGGTCCCCTCCTCGGTGCCGGAAGCAGACGAGGTTCAGCGGGGGAGGAACGGCGACTT
>VGJL01000027.1 GCA_016867495.1 Candidatus Eisenbacteria bacterium
CGAGGATCCGATCGTCCGAAGACTCCTCCGCCTTGGCGTAGTTGATCATGAGCGACGACCCCGCAACGATCGCGCAGACGGCGATCGAGATGACTCGACAGCTTCTCCGTCCGAACCACATATGTAAGAGACCCCCTCGTAACGCCACCATCGCGTCCCATTCTAGGCGAACGGCGGGGGGTAGGGTAGATGGGATCGGACAGATGCGATCGGACATGCCGGATCGAGTGACCCTGGCCCCTGGGCGACTGCGAACGGGCGGGCCGCTCAATAAGGGGCCACGAACGCTGCCACCGGATGCTTCAGTCGTTCACGGACGCGACGCCGCCGAGTCTACCGGCAGGACCATCGATTGACGCCGACCTCGACACGGCCCGAGCGGGCGGCTACTCTCCCTTGGGACTTGGAACGAGAAGGAGGTCGCGCCCTTCGATTCCCCGAGGGCGCCTTCCCGTTCCGGACCGCCCTTCTCAAAGAAAAGAGGGATGGAGTGGACAGACTGATCTACCTCGACAACGCCGCCACTTCTTACCCCAAGCCCGAGGAAGTCTACTCTTTCATGGATGACTTCTATCGGAAGAATGGCGTCAATCCGGGCCGGTCCGGTTATGACATGTGCCTGGTCGCCGGACAGATCCTCGAGGAGACACGGAAGCTCCTGACCCGCGAGTGGAACGGAACCGACCCAAACCGGCTCGTCTTCGGCTACAACTCGACCGACGCGCTGAACCTCGCCATCCTCGGCCTCCTACAACCGGGCGATCACGCGATCACAACGAACCTGGAGCACAACTCCGTCCTGCGGCCGCTCCATCTGCTATCTCTTTCGGGCGTCGAGGTCGAGCATGTTCCCTTCGACGCCAAGGGCTTCGTCCATCCCGATGAGTTCCGCAGAAGGATCAAGAAGAACACGCGGCTCGTCGCGGTCAACCACGGGTCAAACGTCATCGGCACCGTGCAGCCGATCGAAGCCATCGGACGGATCTGCCGCGAGAACGGCGTTCTCTTCCTGATCGACGCCTCGCAGACGGCGGGCATGATCCCGATCGACATGCAGTATCAGCACCTCGACGTCATCTGCTTCACCGGACACAAGTCCCTCATGGGCCCCATGGGGATCGGCGGCATGTACGTCCGTGAGGGCGTCGACATCAGCCATACGCGCGCCGGCGGGACCGGCGTGCGATCAGCCGTCCGCGCGCACCTCGATGAGTATCCCTATCGCATGGAGTACGGCACGCCGAACCTCCCGGGTATCGCGGGACTGAACGCGGGGGTCCGCTGGATTCAGAGCCGCGGGATCGGCAACATCTACCGCCATGAAATGGAGCTGCTCCGGCGGCTGCGGGACGGCCTTTCCTCGATCGACGGCGTCGTCCTCTACTGCCAGGACGATCTCCGCGACCACATCAGCGTTCTCATCTTCAACATCGTGGGATTGGAAGCGATGGACGTCGGGACGATGCTGGACGTCGACTATGGGATCGCCAGCCGCACCGGGCTGCACTGCGCGCCCCGCGTCCACGAGCAGCTCGGGATCGACAAGATCCACGGCGCCGTCCGGTTGGGCATCGGCCCCTTCAATACGCCCGAGGAAGTCGACGAGACCGTCGGGGCCGTTCGCGAGATAGCGAAGGTCGCGACGAAGAAGAAGCTCCAGCCGAGCTAGATCAGGCCGCGGCCGGCGCGGCGCGTTCGGGAGGGCGCGGATCGGAGGAAAGCCTCATCCGGGCCGCTCTTCATGCGCCCGGGATTTCTCCGCCCGCATTCAGGTGATCTCGAGATCGATGCGTGGGGGCCTCTGAAGCGTGGCGTGGATCGGGCAGACCTCCGCGATCCGCAGCACCGCGGGACGGCGGTCTTCGGGCACGTCGCGCGGGATCTCGAGGTCGGCCACGATGCCATCGATGCGGACCGGATCGCCCGCCATCTCGTAGGTCATCGAGACCGCCACGTGGCCGTCCCTCCACCCGTGTCGCTCGCAGTAGGAGCGCACCATCATGACGATGCAGGCCCCGAGGGATGCAACGAGCCATTCGGAGGGGGACGGACCGATGTCGCCTCCCCCGTCGGAGAGCGACATATCTCCCGTCCAGCGATGACCGCGAACCACGATCTCGGCTCCGCCGCCGGGCCGCCCCTTGACCGTGATCAGGTCCATCGCGCCGGCTTCACTCCGGCGCGACCAGCGCGCCTGCCACCAAGTCCATGACCTGGACGACTTTCATGTCGAGCCGGTAGTGCTTGACCACGTCGTTAAGGCCGTCGATGCAGTTGTGGCACATCGTGCAGAGAACCTTCGCCCCGGTCGCTTTGAGCTGCTCCGCCTTGATGCGGGCGACTTCGAGACGCAGGGGGCGGTACTCGGCCATGGAGAGTAGACCGCTCCCCCCCGTGCAGCAGTAGTTCTCCCGGCCGTTCGGGTGCATCTCCCGGAAGTCGGAACAGACGCGGCGCAGGACCCATCGGGGCTGAGCGATCAGGTCGCCGGAGCGCGCGATGTTGCACGAGTCGTGGAAGGTGACCGGATCGGGATTGCGAGAGGGATCGACCGTGATCCTCCCTTCGCGGATGTAGCGCTGGATCGTCACGACCACGGACTCTGTCGGGAGCTTCTGATCGTACCCGGCCCAGTTGTACCCCTCCCAGCGGGTCGAACGGTATCCGTGGCCGCATTCCGAGATGACGATCCGCTTTGCCTTGAGCCGCTCCGCCGCCTCGTATGCGTTGCGGGCGACGAATCCGCCGAGACGGTCATCGCCTGAGAAAAGGCCGAAATTCGTCTGGTCCCACCCCCATCGGGGCAGGGTCCAGGACTCCCCCGCGAGCTTGAAGATCTTCGCCGCGTTCGCGAGCGAACGGGGATCGAACTTCACCTCGCGCGGGTTGATCGTGTACATGAAGTCGCATCCCTCGACGTCGACCGGGAGATCGATCGACGGGTCCCCCGTCTCTGCCTGGAGCTCCTCCTTCACCCAGTCGATGGTCTCGAGGTAGTCCTGCTCCGAGACCCCCATCTGGTTGCCGGACTCCCACTGGTCCCGCGAGACGTTGAACACCCCTTCGGGAACGATCCCGAGATCTGCGAGGATGCCGCGCGCGAAGCGGACGATGGCGGCGTTCTCGACCCCCATCGGGCAGTTCATCGTGCAGCGGCGGCACGCGCTGCAAGTCCCGAAGACGACGTTCTTGAGCCGGTTCAGGTCCTCGTCGCTCGCGGGTCTCTTGGCATGCACCAGCCCTGGAACCAGCCGTCCCGTCCAGCCGACGATGCGCTTGTACATGCGCCGAACCTGGTCCGCCTTGTAGGCGGGGACCATGCGCGGGTCGTCGGGGCGGGCGAGAGCGTAGTGGCACGAATCGGCACAGAGCCCGCAGTGGACGCACGCCTCCAACGAGGCCACCAGGCTCCGGTTCAGCTTCCTCCGCACGAGATCCGCGAACCGGCCTGGGTTATTCTGCGCCGCGTCATATGTCATCAGGTCGCCCCGACCTACCGAAGGGAGGGACTGTCCGGCGGCTTTCTCCTGTGAGCCGGTCTCGAGGGGAAGCGAGAGGATCCTGTCGATGTCGACCCTGTCCTCTTCCGGACGCACTGTCAGATCCCCTCCGCGTCGACCCGCGCCCGCCGTGCGACCACGCCGCGGTGTCCGAGCGTGTGCCCGAGAAAGATACGGGTGAACGGGTAGTAGAGATAGTGGCAGACCTTCGAGAACGGCACGTAAACGAGGAAGAGCGCCGTCAACGCGAAGAAGGCGATCGCGGGCCCCTCCCCCCAGTCCGCGGGCGCCGCCAGCAGAAGCGCGGCGGTGGCGAAGAAGACAATCGTGAGAACCAGCGAAAGATAGTCGTCAGGGGTGCTGATCAGTCGGAGCCCGGGGCGCCGGATGCGTCGTGCGAGCCGCCCCAGGCCGATCATAAGGGCCGCGATCAGCGTTGCGAGCATCACCGGGCGCACACCATGCCCGACGAGGAGACCGGGGGCGTAGGGAACGATGAAGGACAGCGCAATGGCCGCGAGGACTCCGGCGTGGAAGAGCGCGAACTGGACATAGAAGACCGGATCCGAACGGGTCGATTCCATCTGCCACGGCATCAGGACGTTCATGAGCGAGGATTGCACCCCGGCCCTCGCGCTCCCGGCTGCGAAGGTGCGCTCGGTGCGGTGGGGGAAGCGGAAGATCCAGAGGAGCTTCAGGACATAGACGATCCCGAGGAATGACAGAGCGACGATCTGCACCTCGTCCTGGAGCACGCGCAGGAGCGGACTCATCGATGGCTCCCCTTCCACGAAGCCTCTGTTCTCTAGACGCAGCCGTCGGGTTTCGGAAGGCCGGCGACTTTGCAGGCTCCCTTCGCCGGTCCGGAGGGGAACAGATCGTAGATCTGACGAAGCGGAATGCCGGTGGTCTTGCACATCGTTCGCACCATCGGCGCCAGATTCGTCTCGAGGAAGTGGCTCCTGATGAAGCGGACGACTTTCCAGTGGTCATCAGTGAGGGTCTGCAGACCTTCCTGGTCCTTGGCAAGGGCAAGTGCCACGCCGTCGTCCCACTCCTGAGGTCTAAGCAGGAACCCTTCCTCGTTGAGTTCGAGCGTTCTTCCTTGATAGTCGAGATGCGGCATGGTCGCCCTCCCCGCAGGGCATTCTATCCTTTTTGATCTTGCGGAGAAAGCCGGACGCCGCCTTGCACGGGAGGTTCGATCGGGCCGTCTCTGCCGAGCTCCCATGCGCCAGCATGTTCGCCGACACCCCCAGGGCGATCGATCTTGCCTCCCCGTGATCGATCGCAGCCGACGGACCCCGATCGAACCAACCCCTGCGCGATCTGAGGAAAGCAGGAAGCCTGCCGCTCCGCGGATCTTTGCGAGAATCCGCAACCGCTTGACCGGCGGGAGAATCGGCCGATGCGATCGCTCGGCGAACCGGCAGGCGGCGTGAATGTTACGGGGGAAGCGACACCCGGCGACATCGCTCATCCGGATGTCGCCTTGTGTCTCGGATCGCCCGGGTCATGAGAAGCCCAGCAACTCCGACATCCGCTGCGCGTTTCTCGCCGCGCGCCCCGCGTGGCAGTTATTGAAGAAGAGGTAGGTGTCTGTCGTTCGACTCCCGAGGTCCTGGATCGACGAGAGCCACTCGAGCAGCTCCGAATCCGGATAGTCGTAGTCGTACCGGTCGCCTCCCCCCCTCCCCCACCAGTTGGCCGCGTTCCTGCCATGGAAGCGAACGTACCCCACGCCGTTCGTCTCCTCGACGATCGCCGGGAAGAGGCCCGGCAGACGGGGCTCGTCGACCGCGCAGAAGCCGAGCCCCATCTCCCTCAGCTCCTCGAAGGTCTCCCGCCCGGCCCACGAGTCGTGACGGAACTCGACGAAGACCGGCCTCCCCCCCATCCCGTCCCCGATCCTTCTCAGGTGCTCGACGTTCTCGACGCTACGCTTGAACGCCCAGGGGAACTGGGCGAGCGCGCCATGGAACTTGCCCGCCTCCTCGAGAGGAGAGACGACATCGAGAAAGGCGCGGAAGTGCGCGGGATCCGACACGCGCTTGTGCGTGACATCCTGGTGCATCTTGACGAGGAAGCGGAAGCCGTCGGGGGTCTTCCTCTCCATCTGCCGCAGGACGACCGGATGCGGAAGGCGATAGTAGGTGGAGTTCACTTCGACGGCCTTGAACTTGGTCGCGTAGTGGTTCAGACGGTTTCCCGGTCGGGTCCCGGGAGGATAGAAGACGCCCGCCCAGTCATCGAAGGAGTACCCCGAGGTGCCGATCCAGATCATCGCTCGCTCCTGCCCTTACCGCTCGTAGTGGACCCGATCAGAGATGCCCTCCTGATCGCTGAGCCCCCAAAGGAGTCCCTGATCCGATCGATCGCGGAGTCCAGCACGCCGTCGCCCCGTGCTTCGAACAGGTCCTCCATGAAGGGGGCCCCCCGCGCATCGCTCAGGGACGCGGCCGAGACGCCCACCATCCTCACCGGGCGAGGAGGAACCTCCCTCGAGTATAGTCCCCACGCGCTCTGAAAGAGAGCGCGGGTCGATGATGCCGTCCGCGCGAGCCTGGACTGCCTTCCAATCAAGGTCCAGTCGCACATCCGCACCTTCAAGCGGACTTCTCGAGACATCAGCGAGACCGCGCGAAGATCTCCCGAGACCTTCTCGCATAGCCCGAGCAAGACGGCCCGCAGGACGCTCGGATCGCGCGAATCCCTCGGCAGCGTGTACTCGTGCCCGATCGACTTCGCCCTCGGCCTCTGGTGATAAGGAACCAGAGGACTGCGATCCTCCCCGCGCGCCGCCGCTTTGAGTGCGGGGCCGATCACCCCGAACATCCTGTGCAGAAGGCTCTCGGGGGCATCGGAGAGGTCATCGACTGTCACGATTCCCATAGCTTCCAGCTTCCTCCGCGTCGCCGCCCCGATTCCGTAGATGCTCGACACCGACTGATCCCCGAATCTCCGCAGGAAGGCCTCGCGATCCAGCAGAGCGATCCCGGCGGGCTTGCCGAGCGACGAGGCGGTCTTGGCGAGCAGCTTGTTCTCCCCCACCCCGACGCTGCAGGAAAGCGAGAGCCGGCAGAGGACCTCGGACCGGATCGAGGCGGCGAGCAAGGCCCCCTGCCGGACCTCCTCGACCAGGCCGCTCGCGTCGAGGAACGCTTCGTCGATGCTCGCCATTTCGACCATCGGTGTGTAGTCCAACAGCAACCGCAGAAACCGAGTGGAGAGATCGAAGTAGCGGGGAGGATGGCAGGGCAGGAAGACGGCGTGGGGGCAGAGGCGATGGGCCTCGACCAGCGACATTCCTGACCGGACCCCGTGCTCACGAGCCTCGTACGAAGCGGACGCGACGACTCCCCTTTCGCCCGGACGCCCTCCGACGACAAGCGCCTTCCCCTTCAGGGCAGGCGCCGCAAGCGTCTCTGCGGCCGCGAAGAATGCGTCCAGATCGACGTGGAGGATGACCCGTTCCGGGAGGCTCCCCATGATTCCACCTCGACTTCAAGATACCATACGAATGTACGTCCCCCCCAAGATCATTCGCCTGGCTGACTAATCTTGTAACGCATTACCGCCCAAGGTATTAGGAATCGGAGGAGGGAGCCTGACGATCTGCCCTACTTGCCCCCGTAGAGCCCCGGAAGCCAGAGGCTCATAGCCGGCCAGTAGGTGATCACCATCAAGGCGAGCAGCAGAACGACGAGGAACGGAATGACCGCCCGGTAGACCTCGGTGATCCTCCTCCCGAAGCGGAAGGAGGAGATGAAGAGGTTCAGCCCGAACGGAGGCGTCAGGAAGCCGATCTCGAGATTGGTCATGAAGATGATCCCGAGATGGACCAGGTTCACGTCGTACTCGAGCGCGATCGGGACGATCAGCGGGACCACGATCATCGCCGAGAAGATCTCCATCAGCGATCCGATCACGAGCAAGAGGATGTTGAGCACGAGAAGGAAGAGGAACTTGCTCGTGATCCATCCCCGCGTCCAGTCGAGAATCTGCATCGGGATCTGCGCGTCGATCAGGTAGTTCGTGAGGCCGAGCGCGCAGCCGAGGATGATGAGGATGCCGCCCACGAGCGTCATGCTCTCAACCGCGATCGCGGGGATCCTCTTCCACGGAATGTCCCGGTAGATCAGAACCTCGACGATCAACGCGTAGAGCGCTGTCACGGTCGCCGCTTCCGTGACGGTCAGCTTCCCGCCGTAGATTCCGCCCAGGATGATCACCGGAAGAGGGATCTCCCATGCGGCCGCGCGCAGGGAGGGAAGCACATCCTTCAGTCCCTCGCGCAGGGGGATCCTTCGCATGAGCGCGCCGCCCCGCCCTTCGCGAAAGGCGAGGGCCGACAGGACCACGATCAGGAAGATCCCAGGAAGGAGGCCCGCCAAGAAGAGCCGGTCGATTTCGGGCGCGGCGCCGGGGGGAAGCGCCATGCCGCTGGCGCTCTGCGAAGCGACGTAGCTGTAGAGGATCATCCCCAGGCTCGGCGGGAAGAGGAAGCCGAGGCTTCCCGACGTCGTGAGGAGCCCCATCGAGTAGCCCTTGCTGAACCCCTCCTTGAGGAGGGCGGGCATGAGGAGCCCGCCCATCGCGACGATCGTGACTCCGCTGCCGCCGGTGAAGGCGGTGAAGATGGCGCAGGCGATCATGGCGACGAGCGCGAGGCTGCCGGGGATCCAGCCGAAGAGGGATCTCGTCAGGCGCACCAGACGCTCGGGCGTCTTGCTCTCCGCAAAGAGATATCCCGCGAAGGTGAACATCGGAACCGAGAGGAGGATCGGCGAGGTCCCCAGGCGCGTCATCTCGGTCAGCACCGCTCCCGAGGAGATCCCGGCGATCGCGAAGGCGATCAGAGCCGCGGCGGCGAGCACGACGAAGAGAGGCGTGCCGAGCAGAGCGAGCACGACAAGGAGCGGGATGACGAGCCAGCTCACGGCTCACCCCGCCGAGGAGCCGGCCAGATCGCCTGCACCAGGAAGCGGTAGGTCAGCAGTCCGAATCCCAAGAAGAGGATCGACTGCGTGAGCCAGGAGGGAATCCCCAGAAACGGGCTGGTCCCGTACTGATATTCGTCTCGAAGAAACGCGTAAGCGCCGTTGGCAAGAAACGCGCAGCAGATCGAGGAGAGGACCGACAGGACGCGCGAGACCTGCCCTCCGATCCGCGCGGAGAGAAGCCTGTGAAGCACGTCGATGTGAAGATGGCGGGCGTGGGATGTGGCGGTCAGCGCGCCGAGGAAGGCGAGCCAGAGGACGAGGGCGCGAACCAGCGGATCGATCCAGAGCAGGCCGCTCCGGAAGAGATTGCGCAGGACGATCTGGAGCCCAGAGAGGCTCAGCATCACGACGAGGATGAGGCAGAAGAGGATCCCCTCGAGCCAGGCCGTCCAGCGATCGTAGCGCTCGCCGCCGAGAACGCGCCGCAGGAGCACGCGCGCGAGCAACGCAAGGAGGATCAAACCTCCCATGGCGACAAGGAGCGTCCCGCCGGGGCGCAGGAAGGAGAGCGGAAGGTCCCCCTCCGGACTCATCGTCCGGCGGCGCCCGCCGCGGTCCTGGCTTCCTCCAGGGCCTTCATCGTCCGATCGAGGATCTCCCTCTGGTAGAGGGTCGCTGCGAGCTTCTCGCGGACGACCCGCCCGATCTCCTCGAAGCCCGCCTTCTCCGCGTCGGTCAGGGCGACGACCTTGATCCCCTTCTCCGCGAGGACCTGCGCGCTGGTCTCGTTGTCCTTCGTGGTGGCGATCGCGAGCCGATCGAAGTACTTCCGCGCGAGCCTCTTGACCGTCGCCTGCGCCGCGGGGCTGATCTGCTCGAAGGCTTGCCGCGAGACGACGACGGCTCCTTGCGCGTGCGTGACCGGAAGATCTGTCATGTGGGAAACGCGGGTGAACCACTGAAGGGCGATGCAGGCGAGCGTCGATGTGTACACGGCGTCGATGAGGCCCGTCTGCAGCGAGGTGACGACATCCGTGATCGGCAGAGGCACGGGGGAAACCCCGAGCGTCTTCAAGAACGCCTCCGCGAGCGGATCCCCTTCCCAGAGCCACATCCGCACCTTTCGCAGATCCTCCGTGCTGCGGATCGGACTCTTGGTGAACAGATAGACGAACCCCACGTCGGACCAGCCGAGCAGCTCGAATCCCGCGCCACGAAGCTCCTGCTCGAAGACCGGACCCATCCGCTCCTGAACCGCGCGAACCTCTTCGGTCGTGCGGAAGAAGAAGGGGACCTCCATGACGCGCAGGTCAGGGGCGATCTCCCCCAGGCCGACGCCCGTGAACCCGCCTCCGTGGAGCTGGCCGAGACGGATCTTGCGCAGGACGACAGCCTCGTCCCCCTGCACGCCTCCCGGGTAGAAGCGGAAGCCGACCTCGCTGGCCGTGCTGTCGCGGACCTCCGCGTCGAGCTGCTCCATCAGGCGCATCCAGGTCGATCCCTCCGGAGCGAGGGTGGCGATCTTGATCTCCACCTTCGGCCGGGGCCTTCCCGCCGCCGCCGCGTCGCACACGACCTGCGCGGAGACGGCAAGGATCAGGGCTGCGAGCATGGCGCCCCGCGCGAGCAGGCTTCTAGAACCAGTCATCCTTCATCTCCATGAGGATCCGGGCCTTCCTCCTCGCGACCTCGTTGAGCAACCGGTAGCCGGGCTCGATGTCGGCCGGGGCATCGAGGACTTCCCGCACAACCTCGGTGAAGCACTCCTCGTCGAGCACCGCGCGGCAGTAGTACCTGGCGTAGAGCGTCTGGAAGATCAGCATCCGCCGGCCCGACAGGCGAAACGCCTCTTCGAAGTGCATCCGGGCTTCCTCCGGCTTTCCCCCCATCATTACCGGTTTCATGCCCTTCAAGGTCCCCGCCATCGCGTGCGGCAGCCCCATCATGTAGTCCGGATCAAGCGCAAGAACCCTCTCCAGAATCGCTTCCGCGAGCGGTAGCTCGGCGATCGCGGCCGGATCATCGACGTTCCGTCCAACCCACGCCGCCCAGGAAGCCCCGGTCCAGAAGAGAAGAGGAACGTCCTCGACCCGCGCGTCGAGGAGCCCCCGCTGGAAGGAGTTGAAGTCCTCCTCCGGCCTGAACCAGCTCTTCCTCGCGAGCGCCTGCCGGCCGAGCGTCACGCCCTGGCGGTAGACGAGGGCGGCCTGCCCCAGATCGCGATCCTCGACGAATCCGAAGCCGTAGTAGAAATAGAGCTGGGCGGTCAGGGCCCAGAGATCCCGATTCCCTGGATCGCTGGCGCAGAGGCCGCGGAGCAGGAGGAGATTCGCCGGGATTCCCTTCTCTACCGTCTCGATGTCCTCGTCCCCATAGAGCGATTCGACCGTCCTCTCGAGGATCGGGACCATCGTCCCCACTGCCGTCCGGCGGGCGACTCCGCATCCTGCCGCCAGGAGCAGGCAGAGGGGAAGAACGGGAACGAAGGATCTCATGCGTCTGGCCATAGGACCGCGATTCTAGGTCAGAGCGGGACCGGTAGCCAGAGCCTCTCCTGGCCCTGCCTCTCCTGGCCCTGCCGTCTCACCCGGCCCCCGCGCGGATTCTCGTCTTGTCCCCAGCGCCCGGCCCCGCGCCGGCCGAGGGGGAAGCGCCCCGGCAGCGCTTGTGGATGAAAGGGGGAGAAGAGATGGAACTTCACGGCCCCGAAGCTGTTATCCTACCGTCGCCCGCAAGGCTCCGGCCCTCTCGGCGCCCAGCGCATCCCGGGACGCCTTGACGGACCGAGCGGCGAATCCCTAGCGTTCTATCCTGTCGCGCGTCGGGACCCGTACGGACGGGTCATGGGAGGAGGATCATGGTTGAAGTTCAAAACCTGAGGAAGGCCTTTGGGCCGACGGTGGCGGTCGATGACGTCACCTTCGATGTCGCCAAAGGGGAGATCCTCGGGTTCCTCGGGCCGAACGGGGCGGGCAAGAGCACGACGATGCGGATTCTGACCTGCTACATCCCGCCGGACGCCGGAGGGGCCCGCGTCGCGGGCTTCGACATCGCCACGCAGTCGATCGAGGTCAGGCGGCGCATCGGCTACCTTCCCGAGAACGCCCCGCTCTATCTCGACATGTACGTGACCGACTACCTCCAGTTCGTCACTGAATTGCGGGGACTGCCGGTCGAGTCGCGCGAGAGGAAGATCCGCGCGATGATCGACCTCTGCGGACTGGGGGATGTCCAGCACCGGCTGGTCGGCGAGCTCTCGAAGGGGTTCAAGCAGCGCGTCGGTCTGGCCCAGACGCTCATCCACGACCCGGAGGTCCTGATCCTCGACGAGCCGACCACCGGGCTGGACCCGAACCAGATCGTCCAGATCCGCGAGCTGATCAAGCGGATCGGCCGGGAGAAGACGACGCTGCTGTCGACGCACATCCTCCAGGAGGTCGAGGCGACCTGCACGAGGGTGCAGATCATCAATGACGGGCGCCTGATCGCCCAGGGGACCACCGAGGAGCTGACGAGCTTCGCCACGGGCGAGGCCCGCGTCGTCATGCGCGTATCGGCCGGAAGGGACAGGGTCGAGCCGAAGCTCCGATCCCTCCCCGGACTGAAGGGACTGCGGGATCTGGGCGGACCCGGCGAGACCGGCGCGCGCTTCGAGGTCATCGTCGCGGGCGAGGAGAAGGACAGCGCCACCGAGGAGGCGATCTTCCGGCTGGCGGTCGAGAGCGGCTGGACCCTGACGGAGCTCAAGCGCGAGACGCAGAGCCTCGAGCAGGTCTTCCAGAAACTCACGCGGGGAGACGCATAGACGATGGAAACCGTGATTCCGATCTTCAAGAAGGAGTTCCGCAGCTACTTCACATCCCCCATCGCCTACATCTTCATCACCGTGTTCTTGGTGATCCTCCACGGCCTCCTCTTCTGGGCGACCGGCTTTCTGGTCATCGCCCAGGCCGACCTCAGAGACTTCTTCGGGTTGATATCCATCATGCTGATCTTCTTCGTCCCGGCGATCTCGATGCGGTTGTGGGCGGAGGAGATGAAGGTCGGGACGATGGAGCTCTTGATGACATTTCCCGTGCGGGACTGGGAGGCTGTGGCGGGCAAGTTCCTCGCCGCGCTGGCGATGATCGCCGTGACGATCCTCCTGACTCTCCCGTTCCCCATCAGCGTCGCCCTCGTCGGCAAGCCGGACGCGGGGCCCATCGTGGGGGGATACCTCGGGGCTCTCCTGCTCGGAGCGGCTTATCTCGCGATCGGCTCGTGGACCTCGAGCACGACGTCCAACCAGATCGTGAGCTTCATCATTTCGCTCCTGATCCTCCTGGTCGGCAGCCTGGGGCTGGACTGGGTCCGACAGTTCTCTCCCTCCCAGCTTGCGCCGTGGCTCGCCTACCTGAGCCTGCGAACTCACTTCGACAACATCACGCGGGGGGTGATCGACATCCGAGACATCGTCTACTACCTCTCGATCATCGGCTTCTTCCTCTACCTCAACGTCCGCTCCGTTGAGAGCAGGAAGTGGAGATAGGAGGGGACGATGGAGAACAAGAAGAATCGCCGTGGCGTCGCGACGGGAATCTACTCCGCGACGATCGTCCTGCTCGTGGCGCTCGTCCTGGCGGCGGGCAACATGGTCGCCTCGCGGATCCTGGGGAGGATCGACCTGACGCGGGACCAGGAGTTCACCATATCGAAGGCGACCCGTGAGATCCTGCGGGGGCTCGATGACGTCGTCACCATCAGGGTCTGCTTCTCGAAGAAGCTGCCGCCGAACCTCGCCATGCTGCGGCGGAGCATCGACGACGTGCTGCGCGCCTACCAGGCCTACTCGCGGGGCAAGGTCAGGGTCGAATACATCGACCCCGCCGATAGCCCTGAGGAGGAGCAGAACCTCCGCTATCTCGGGATCCCGCAGGTGCAGCTGAATGTGGTCGAGAAGGACCAGCTCCAGGTGATCAACGGTTACATGGGGATCCTGATCAAGTACGCCGACCGGCACCAGGCGATCCCCATCGTCCAGGACGTCTACACCCTGGAATATGACCTGACGGCCGGGATCCTGCAGATCCTGTCGCAGGAGAAGCGGATCGTCGGATTCCTGAGCGGCACGAACGCGCCGGAGCTGACGCGGGAGTTCGAATCGCTCGGCCAGATCCTCTCGAAGAGCTATCAGATCCGGCCCGTGGACCTGCAGCAGGGCAGGACCGGAGTCCCCCCGGAGATCAAGACCCTCGTGGTGGCCAGGCCGCAGTCGATCCCGGAGAGGATCCAGTGGCAGATCGACCAGTTCCTGATGAAGGGCGGCCGCGTCCTCTTCATGGTCGACGCGATGCGTCTGGACGAGCAGATCGGCCTGCAGAGCCCGATCCCCGTCCTCTCCGGCATCGAGGAGATGCTCGCCCACTATGGCGTCCGGCCTCAGCGGGCCCTCGTGCAGGATCGCGCCCCCTTCATCGAAAACGCGGGCTTCGCCCAGGGCTTCGTCCGCTATTCGGTCGCCTATCCTCTCTGGCCGAAGATCCCGCACAAGAACATGTCCCAGGGCAGTCCGATCACGAGCCGCCTGGAGGCCGTCGTTCTGCCGTGGACCGCGCCCCTGGATCTTCTCGTCCAAGAGGACGCCGGTGGGGCCTCAGGCAAGGACACGACGGCCGCCATCGGATCCTCGCGCCAGCCGAACGTGCGCGCGACCGTGCTCGCTCGCTCATCCCCGCACGCGACCCTGCAGAAGGGACGGTTTGACCTGACGCCGCCCAATCCCTTCCAGCAGCTCCGCCAGACGGACGAAGGGCAGAGCTACCCGCTCGCCGTGGCCCTGGTCGGACGATTCCAGTCCTACTTCGCGGGCAAGCCGGTCCCCGCGGTTCCGGGAGACACGACAGGCGTGGTCGGCTCCGGTGAGATCGCGCTCACGGAGAGCCCGGAGACTCAGGTCATCGTGATCGGCAACTCGACCTTCGCCTACTCGAACTTCCTGGCCATGTTCCCGGGGAACGAGGAGTTCACGCTGAACGCGATCGACTGGATGACGCTCGGCGACCGGCTCATCGCGATCCGATCGCGAGGGGCGAGCGATCGGCCGCTCGGACTCGCGTCGGGGGGCGGGAAGGCGGTCTTCAAGTATCTGAACACCTTCGGGATGGCGCTGCTCGTCGCCATCTTCGGAGTCATCCGGTTGTCGACGCGGAGGCGGTCGAGGCAGCGGATCGCGACCCAGGCCGCCGCGTCGGAGGGGAAGTGACGATGCGCGGACGCACTCTCTTGATCCTGCTGGCCATCCTGGTCGTCTTTGGAGGAATCGTCCTGCTGTTCGACACGAATCGAAAGAGCGCGACCGAGCCATCGGAGAGGCCGCTCTTTCCTGCCTTGAAAGTCGACCAGGTCGACCAGATCACGATTCGCTCCGCGGGGAAGGAAACGACTCTCGAGAAGCGCGGGACGAAGTGGCATGTCGCCACCGAGGGCGGGTTCGAGGCGGACCAGAAGGCGGTTCAGGACATCGTCGACCGCCTGCCTCGCCTCTTCGCCGACCGCGTCGTCTCGACGAATCCGGCGAATCGACCTCTGTTCAGCGTCGACTCGACAGGGACGGAGATCCGGATCGGGCAAAAGGGGAAGGAGGTCGCTCACTTCTTCGTCGGCAAGCCGGGCGAGGACTTCCACAGCACCTACGTCCGGGCGGCGGACTCCGACAAGGTCGTGCAGGTGCCGGAGTACCTGCCGAGCCTCTTCCAGCGGGGCGACACCTGGCGTGACCGGGTGATCTTCTCCTTCGAGGAGGCCAATGTCGCGAAGTACGAGTACAAGTCCCCCAGTCGAGGGCGGCTCTCGGCCAGCAGGGACGAGAGCGGCGCCTGGAAGATCGACGATCCCGAACCTGCGCCGATCCAGCCCGGGAAGATGGACCCCACGATCAGGCAGCTCTCCCGCCTGCGCGCCGCCGCTTTCGCGGACGATGTCATGCCGGCCGAGGCGGGGATCGAGATCGATTCGACGCGGGTGACGGTGACGCTGGCCGACGGCTCGGTCCACTCCCTCGTCATCGGGGGGCAGACGACCTCAAGCCAGGTCTTCGTCAAGCGCGACGGCGCGGACCAGATCTATCGGCTCGCGCGCGGGACGCTCACGCAGCTTCTTCCTGCGAGGGCGAGCCTCGTGGGAGAGGGGCTCTAGGCCGGCTCCGCCAGAAGCTCGTCTCGGTAGGCGAACAGGCTGAAGATCCCGCCCGTGTGCAGAAAGAGGACTTCCTCATCGCGCGGGATCGTGCCGTCCGCGAGCAGATCGATCATCGCCAGGAAGGCTTTCCCCGTGTAGACCGGATCGAGAAAGATCCCCTCCTCCCGCGCCATCCTCCGCGCGAGATCGAGAAGACGGGGGTAGGTCTTCGCGTAGCCGGGCCCCTTGTAACCCTCGACGACATCGATCTCATCGGCGCGAATCTCATCCCCGATCCCGAACCGCCCGCGGAACTCCCGCGCGATCTCGATCACGCGACCGCGGAAGTAGGCAGCGTCGTCGCAGACGGCGACGCCCCAGGGACGGATGCGGAGCCCGAGCAGGCGGATCCCGAGGTGAAGCCCCGCCAGGGTCCCCGCCGATCCCGTCGCGCAGACGAGATGCGCCATCCGATCCGCGAGACCCTGCCGCCGGAGCTCATCGAGCATCGCGATATATCCCCAGGCGCCGAGCGCGTTCGATCCCCCCTCGACGATCGGGTACGGCCGCCGTCCTTCCGAACGAAGACGATCCGCCTCCGCCCTCATGATCGCGTCGCGATCGCGATACTCCTCAGGCGTGATCGTCACGACCCGCGCGCCGGCGAGGAGGTCGAGCAAGAGGTTCCCCTCGGGGACTGCCGGCCGATCGGCGCGCAGGAAGAGGACCGAGTCGATCCCCAGCCGGCGTGCCGCGATCGCGGTGGCGCGGCAGTGGTTCGACTGGGTCCCGCCGCACGTGATGACGACGTCGCAGCGCCCTTCCAACGCCTCGGCCAGGAGGAACTCGAGCTTGCGCACCTTGTTGCCCGACAGGTCGGAGCCTGACTGGTCGTCACGCTTGATCCAGACGGGAGCACCGTCCCTGAGCGGGAAGCGCGAGATCTGCTCCACCCGCGTCGGGAAGCACCCGAGGGAAACCCGCGGCGGATAAGGAAGGTCCATCGTCACCTGGATGGGGCCGGCGGGCGCTGCGACGGCCACAGCCGCCGAGAGATGTCAAGGGACCCCGACGGGTTCCCGCAGCCCCGCGCCGCGAACGCGAACCTAGCGGGGCGAAGGGGACCCTCGGGGTCCCCATCCCGTGAAACAGATGGCTGACTCCACGGGGCGCGCAAGGCGAGAGTCTCCTCCGTGCTCAAGAGAGCCTAGCGGAGCCTCATGAAGTCGTTGAAGACGACGACGGCGATCAGCGCGAGCAGAAGGAGCATGCCGACCTGCTGGGTCCAGAGCTTGAACTTGGTCCCCAGGGGGCGCCGGCGGATTCCCTCGACAAGAACAAGAACGAGGTGACCGCCGTCGAGCGCGGGGACCGGGAGGATGTTCAGGAAGCCGATGTTCACGCTGATGATCGCGAGCAACTCGATCAGATCCCCCATCCCCTGCCGGGCCGTCTCGCCCGTGATCCGGGCGATCCCCACCGGACCCGCCAGGTCCTTGACGGAGGCCTTCCCGGTGATGAGCAGGACGATCGAACGCGCCGTCCGATCGAGGATCGTCCAGGTCGCGGTCCACCCATAGACGAACGCCTTGCCGAACCCCACCTGCTCGTACTGCGGCTGCGGGCTGATCCCGATCTTGCCGATCGGGGCTTCTTGCCCCTCCTGCGCTTCGGAGCGCGTCCTGACCACGATGCTCTTGCGCTCCCCGCCCCTCTCGAAGTCGACCGTGATCTCCTGATCCGGTCGCTCGTAGATCTGCTGGACCAGATCCTCCCACAGCCGGACCTCGGTCCCTTCGATCGCGATCAGCCGATCTCCTTTGCGGAGTCCCGCCTTCGCCGCGGGGTAGCCGGGGATCGGGCGATCGATGACGGTCGGGACCTCGTCGGGCAGGGTCGGGACCCCGCGCGTCGCGTAGACGCCCCAGAGCACGACTCCCGCCAAGATCAGATTCATGAAGACGCCGGCGCAGACGACCACGACCTTCTGCCAGATCCTCTTGTTCATGAAGAGGCGCGGATCGTTGGGATCGAACTGGTCGGGGTTCTCGAGCGACTCGTCGATCATCCCGGCCATCTTCACGTAGCCGCCGAGCGGAACCCACGAAATCCTGTACTCGGTCTCCCCCCGCTTGAGCGCGGCCAGCTTCCAGCCGAATCCTATCGAGAAGCGATCGACCCTGATGCCTACGGCACGGGCGGCAAGGAAGTGCCCGATCTCGTGGACCAGGATGATCACGCCGACGACGAGAATGAACGATGCGACGTACTCCATGCAGGCTCCCTATCGACCCTTGGCCAGGCGATCGCTCGCGCGAACAGCCGCCATCTTCGCGTGAGTCCTCAATCCCTGCGTCCGCCCAGGAGCCCCGCCCTCATCAGGAAGTAGACGAGGGTGAGGATCGCAGAGGCCGCCGCGGCCACGTAGGTCATCGCCGCCGCGTTCAGGACGCTCCTTGCCCCCGCCACCTCCGCGTCGGTCGACGCGATCCCCTCGCTGCGGACGAGGGCGATGGCGCGCCTGGAGGCGTCGATCTCGACGGGGAGCGTGACGAGTTGGAACAGGACGACCGCGGAGAAGAGAACGATGCCCGCGTAGAGCAGGCCGGTCACGTTGAAGAGCAGGCCGATGATCATGATCGGCCAGGCGAGATTCGATCCGATCGATGTGACCGGAACCAAGGCCGTGCGGAACTGCAGAGGCAGGTATCCGCGGGCGTGCTGGAGAGCGTGACCCGCCTCGTGGGCGGCGACTCCGATGCTGGCCAGAGAGCGTCCGTCATGAACGTCCGGCGAGAGACGGAGAACCTTTACCCTGGGGTCGTAGTGATCCGACAGGAAACCGCCGACTTTCTCGACCTGCACACCCAGGCCGGCTCGGCTCACGATTCTTCTTGCCGCCTCGGCTCCCGACATCCCCGTCGAGACGCCTACCCGCGAGAAGCGGGAGAAGGCGCTCTTGACCCATATCTGGGCCACGATCGACAGCAGCAGCGCCGGGCCGACGATCATGAAGTAGAGGGGGTCAAGTCCCCAGAACATAGGAGACGCTCCTTGCCGCGCCGGAACCCGCTGGCACGACCATTGCAGAACACCGAAACCTCTGGTAGGTTCTCGCCCGAGGATCAGGACGATCCTCAAAGGCCAACGCTACCAAATCGCAGGCGGAGCGACAACTCCGCCGGATGCAGAGGTGGATCAGACGGTCAGGGGCGACACCTCAGGCGATGGCATCGATCTGAGCATCGTCGTGCCGGCAGGCGACCAGGGACGGTCTCTCATGACGACCCTGGATGCTGCGGCCGGCGCTCGGCGAGGCCTGTCCTCGTCCGTGTCGGAGATCATCGTCGTCCAGGACGGAGATCGCCTCGAAACCGCCCGCGCCGTCGCTTCCTTCGCCCGCGATCATCCCGGCACATTCCTCCTACGCAATCCGGGGAGCCTCGGTTGCGGGTACTCGGCCCGCCACGGCGTGCTCCTCTCCCGGGGGGAGCGGATCCTGCTCGCGAGTCCGGGGATCGCCTTCGGGGAGGAGCAGCTTCGGGAGATGGCACGGCTTCTCTCGGAAGGCAACGATCTGGTCGTCGCGTCCACGGGCCCCAATGGGACCCGCCCCCTTCCCCCCGTGAAGATCCGCAAGGAACTGCTTGCGCGCTCGGTCCAGACCACGCTCCGTCTCTTGAGCCGGCAACGCGTCCTGCGCACCTGCCGTTTCCTGCATCTCTACCGCAGGCGCGCGGCTTTCGAGATCTACCGTCGGCAGAGGCTCGACGATGCAAGCTTCGTGCTGGAGGTCCTCTACCTCGCGAGGCGGTTCCGCTATTCGGTCTTCGAGGTCGCCCATCGCGACCTCGAGGGAACAGATCTGCAGACCACGGATATGACCGGATCGCCCGCGGGGATCGGGCAGCTCGTCCGCATACGGATGAACCGCCTCCGCGGCGATTACGGCTAGACGGGCTCAAGCCGGACCAGACCCCGGGGGCAGATGCGATCCACAGGCGTCAGGAGCGGCGACAGAAGGAGCGGGGGCGGAGTCCGAGAGAGCGGCGCATCGAGACCGGGGATCCCGGAGGCGCGCCATGCCGGCGCCCCGGGGCGCGACTGGGCGCCCCTTGTCCTCTTCGCCGTCGCTTGCGCAGAGCGGCTCGCCTTCCTCCTCGGCGGCAAGGATCGGACGTGGCCCTTCACGGTCTTCTATGAGGGGGACGCGGAGCACTTCTACGCATACGCGCAGGCGATCCTGCGCGGAGGAAGCTACGACAACGGCATCCCCTTCCATCCGCCCCTCTTCCCGCTGATCCTCTCCTTGATCCACGCGGTGAGCGGCGATCCGGTCCGCCACCTCTTGGCGCGAAGCATCCTGGGAGTCGCGAGCGCGCTCTTCGCCCCGATGCTCTATCTCTTCGCGCGGGATTCCCTGGGAAGAAGCGCGGCGCTCGCGGCGGGACTGCTGGCGGCGCTGTCGTTCGGCCTCGATGCCCTCGGCACCTCCGCGACGAGCGAGGGGGTCTATCTCCTCTTGCTCCTGGGACTGCTCTTGCTCGCGCGCGGGATCCCGGCGGGAGGCCGCGCGGCGTCGTTGCGCGGAGCGGCCATCGGAGCGGGAACCGGCTTGCTCTCGCTCGCCCGCGCGGAAGGCGCGGCGGTCGGCCTTCCCCTCCTCGCGATATGGCTCGGGGGCCTCACCCGGAGCGAGCCCAGGCGCGCGCTGCGTCTCGCGTTCGCTGCGGCCGCGGGGTTCATCCTCGTTCTGGCGCCGTGGACGATCCGCAACGCCGTTCGGCTCTCCGAGTGGAATCGGACGGTCGGCCGTTCGATCGATGTCCGTCTTCCGACCTTCGTCCCCTTGACCGCGTACGGCCCGCTGAACTTCGCCCTCGCGAACAACGATCTCGCGACCGGCGGATTCCAGCGCGCGATCCTCACATCGCGAAGCGGCGCGCCCGTGCTGGATCTCGCCGATCCGCAGCACAGCCACTACTTCCTGCGCGGGACGGGAGAGGGGATCGGCTGGATCGCCTCCCATCCGGGCCGCTTCGTGCGCCTCTGTCTCGTGAAGGTCGAGATCGCGAGCCGCGCCCTCGACCTGGGATGGCTTCCCTGGAACGTCCCGATGGGCCGAAGCGGGACGCGGCTGCCCGTCGACCTCTTCGCGCCGAGGGGAACCGGCCTGCGCTATGTCCAGCTCGGCCTGTGCGCCTGGGGATTGCTGCTCCTGCTGCGAAGGGGGGGCAGCCGGAAGAGCGTCCTGCTCCTCGCGCTTCCCCCGCTCGCGGTTCTCCTGACGACGCTTCTCTCCTTCGGCTACGTCCGCTTCGGGATGATCGCCGCGGCCTTTCTCTTCGCCTTCGAGGGGGTGGCCCTCGCGTGGATCGCTGGGAAGGCGCCCGAGCGCATTCGATCGCTCGTGCGAAGGACTCCCGTCTGGGGGGCGCTCCTCGCCCTGCTCCTGGCCACGCTCATCTACGGAGCCGCTCAGAGCAGGGATTATCGCGCGAGCGGCACGACCGATGCGCCCGGCGGCAAGCTCCTGCGCGACGCGCCGATCCAAATCGAGCCGCTCGGCCGCTGACGGTCTCCGGCCGCCCGGAGGCTCCGCAGTGCGACGCCAAGGCGAGCGCGGCGCCGATGCGATGTCGGGCGGCAACGCTCCACTCCGCGCGAGCAGTCGCGCGAAGGAGCCTCCGGGCAGCAGGGCGACAAGGCTCTTGCAGGAGCGGCCTACGGTCCCTGCAGGATGAGCGCCGGCGTCCTTCCCGCCAGGACTTCCTCGATGTGGAGGAGGCGCTCGCTCAGGTGCTTCTCCTCGGGTTTCGCCGCCGCGGCGCGCCGCAGGTGATCGCGCGCCCTCACGAGATCGTCCCTCGAGGGGGACTCTCCCCGCCGCTCGATCGACGCGTAGCGCGACTCGAGCGTCGTGGCGAGAGCGGAGGCGACCATCGTCTCCTCCATCCCCGCTTCCCAGGAGCGCGTGAGCAGCTCGATCGCCGCGTCGTGCTCCCCCTGGAGGGCGCGCGCGATCCCCGCGTGATAGAGATACCTCGGATCGAAGCGGAACTGACTCGCCCGAAGGAAGGCCTCGACCGCCTCGGGGTAGGCCTTCTGATAGAAGGCGGCATAGCCGTACCCCGCCCAGATCTCGGGATCCCTCGGATTGGACGGAGCGAGCCTGCGGAAGAAGCCCAGGGCGGCCTTCGTGTCGTTCGCGCGCAGGGCGAGGCGCGCCTTCATGTCGAGCGCCATCCAGTTGTCGGGATCGATCTCGAGCGCCTTGTCGTACTGGGCCTGCGCTTCGTCGATGCGGTTCAGGATGAAGTAGCTCGTTCCCAGGAGGATCCTCGTCCGCGCGTTGCCCGGATAGGTCTCCACGCACTCCCGGTAGTAGGCGAGCGAGGTCTCGTACTCCTTGCGCTCGTAGTAGTACTTCCCCAGCTCCTCCGCCCCGTAGGCCCGGGCGAAGGTGGGGAAGTCACGGCGGACCTCGTCGAAGCGCCGGACCGTCGCCTCGCGCGAGGCGTTCATCGCGAGCCACGGCGCCGTCAAGAGAAGAGCGGCCCAGAAAGCGGCGAGCCTCACGGAGGGCAGTCGCCCGCCTTCCGCGGCCGGGGCTCCCTCCGCCAGTGGCGCGCCCCCGGCAGCCGGGCCGCCCCCGGCAGCGGAGCCGCCGCGCGCGAGATCCGCCTCCCATAGCCTCGCCGCCAGGAGGGCGAATCCCGCCACCTGTGGGGTCATAAGATCCCAATCCCTCGCGGCGCCCAGCTTGCGGTCGAGAAGCAGGAACGGCGCGAGGAACGCCGCGACCTGGACCGCGAGGAATGCGATCTCGGGCTCCCGAAGCCGCGCGAGCAGAACCCGCCGCTTCGAGACGATGAGCCAGCCGGTCACGGGCGCGACGAGGAGGAGCCAGTTGGCGACATCCTTGAGATGACGCAGGCCGAGGAGCCCGTGAGGGCCGGTGAGGCCGATCAGCAACTGCCGCTGGTTCTTGCTCTCGATGAAGTCGCGCCTGAACCACCCCGCGTCATACCCCAGGGCAAGGTGGATCGCGATCGCGGCCGCGGGAAGCGCCAGGGCCGGAAGGAGAATCTGGAGCGGCCAGGCCGGACGCCTCTTCCTCCGCGCTCCGGGGAAGAAGGTCAGAAGGAGAAGGGCGGGAAGGGCGAAAACCGCCGTCGTGTGAAAGAAGAAGGCGATCCCGTAGAAGAGGCCGGGGACCCAAGGCGGGCACTCGCCGCGTTGCGCCATCGCGCCCGTCCAGAGGAAGCCGAGCATTCCGATCGACAGGTAGGCGTACGATTCCACATAGCCGCAGTAAATGAGCGTCGGGGCCGCGAGGATGAAGAGCGAGAAGGCGAGCATCTTCCCGGCCGGGTTCATCCGGGCGCGCCGCAAGATGAGAAGCGCCGTCAGCGCCGCCAGAAACCCCGCGATC
>VGJL01000028.1 GCA_016867495.1 Candidatus Eisenbacteria bacterium
CCTCCGGTGACCCGCACCTTCCTGACGCCGAACCGATGGGCCATGACGCCGATGATCCAGAGCACCTCGTGATACCGGAGGATCTCGTCATGGGAGATCTTCTGGATTCCTTGGGGGGGCATGCAATAGCTGCAGCGGAAGTTGCACCGGTCGGTCAATGAGACCCTGAGGTATCGGAGCATCTTCCCGTTGGCTTCGCAGCTCGTCATGGTCGGCCTACAGAAGACGGACGGCATCGATCGGGAAGTCCACCGTCACCTCTCGATGCAGGTTCAGCCCCATCCCATCGTAGGAGGCGCGGCTCATGACGACCGTGAAGGTCTCACCCGCCTCCACCTCGATCCAGACCGTCTCCCCCTGGGACCTGATGCAGGTCACCTTCCCTGAGAAGGCGTTCGGGGAGCCGCCCGAACCGATGCTCGCGACCACGCGGATCGCGTCCGGCCCGATCGAGATCGAGGCGGCGTCCCGAGGCCCCCCGGCGGGGAGCCACACCTTGAGCCCCCGGCGCGTGACGAACGTGCCGTTCTCACAGCGACCGCGGAAGACGTTCTCGAGAAACTCCGGGCTGAAGCCTCCATCCTTCAGTGTCAAAGTCCGATCGGCCAGGCCGAGGGCCAGATGCAGATCGTGGGTCGTGAAGACCGCCGTGGTCTTCGTCTCGGCGAGGATCTCCGCGATGATTCTCTGGGACGCTCTGTCCAGATGGGCCATCGGCTCGTCAAGCAGCAGGATCTCCGGCTCCGCGATGAGCACCCGTCCCAACGCCACGCGCTTCTGCTCCCCTCCGGAGAGCGATCGCGGGCCTGCCGGCGCCTGCATCGCGAGGTGAAGCCGCTCGCACATCGAGTGGACGCGGGCGCTGACCTCAGCCTGGCGGAGGCCGCGCATCCTGAGCGGATAGGCGAGGTTCTCAGCGACGGTCCCGCGGAAGATCCAGGGTTGCTGTCGAAGCAGCCCGATGGCTCCGCGGGAGGGGACCCCCTCCGGCTTGCCGGCCCGGTTGCGGCCGCCGACTTCCTGCCCCTTGAAGAGGAATCGCTCGCACGCCTTCGGCTTCTCCAGCAAGGCCAGGATTCGAAGAAGGGTGGTCTTCCCGGAGCCGTTTGGCCCGACCACGGCCAGCTTCTCGCCCGCCGCGAGATGAAACTCCTCCAGGGCCAGTCGGAATCGTTGGTCGGGGGCGGACGACGCCCCGCCGTATTCGAATCTCAGGCCCCTGATCTCATACACGTTCGCCTCGCCCTCGGAGCTGTACGGCCATGTTGATCATGAGAACCAGAATGCAGAGGAGGATCCCGAGCGCGATCGCGCGGGAGTAGTTCCCCTGGCCCGTCTCCAGCGCGATAGCGGTCGTCGCCGTGCGAGTCACTCCCTTGATGTTTCCCCCGAGCATCAGCGAGATCCCGATCTCCGATGCGACGCGGCCGAAGCCGGTCATGACCGCCGTCGTGATCCCCGTGCGGGTCTCGGTGATCGTCTTCCAAAACGCCGCCGGGGGGGGCGCTCCCAGGAGGATCGCTTCTTCGTGGATCGTCCGGATGTTCGGAGCGAGGACGCCGTACACAAGCGCCGTCAGGAGCGGGATGATGAGAATCGTCTGGCCGATGACGATCGCGGCCGGGGTGAAGAGAAGATCAAGGCGCCCCAGCGGCGCGTTGCGGGCGATCCATCCATAGACGAAGAGCGCCACGATCACGGTCGGCACCGCGAGCGCCGTCTTCACGCCGGCCAGGACGAACTGCTTTCCTCGAAAGGACCGCGTGGCCAGGAGAAACCCCAGAGGCAGGCCGATCGCCGAGGCGAGAAGCGTGGAGCTGACGGCCACGCGGAGAGTCGTTCCGATGACCCCGAGGATCTCGCGATCGAGATGGAGAAGCGTCCTTACGCCCTCGACCAAGCTGTCGATCAGAAACCCCACCGTCCCCGCTCCGATCGTGCCCTGTTGACCATCACTCCTTGCCCTCCGGGGGCGCCACTGGCAGGAATAGGGGGCGGCCCTTCACCCGGTAGCCCGCGATCCGGGACTGTCCCTCCGGCGAGAGCAGCCAGTCGATCAGGCGCGTGGCTCCTTCATGGTTGCCCCTCGGGCGTCGATCAGGCGACACCGCGATGATGGAATAGGAGTTGGCGAGGGCGGGATCGCCCTCGAGGAGAATCGCGATCTGAAGCGCGTCCTGGCGCGCCAGGTAGGTCCCCCGGTCCCCGAGGGTGTAAGCGCCCCTCTCGCTCGCCATCACGAGACAGGTCCCCATCGCCTGTCCGATCTCGACGTACCACCGACCGCCGGGCTCGATGCCCGCCGCCCTCCAGATCTCCCTTTCCCTCTTGTGCGTCCCGGAGCTGTCCCCGCGGGAGACAAAGGGGGCTCCCTTGGCTGCGATCCGCTGGAACGCTTCGGCGGCCGTCCGGCACCCGGCGATCGAGGCGGCGTCCGAGGGGGGACCCAGGATCACGAAGTCGCTCTGCATGAAGGGGATCCTGGCCAGGCCGAACTTCCGCCGCACGAACGCGAGCTCAGCCTCGGGATCATGGGTCAGGACAGCGTCGACATCGCCGTTCTCACCGTACTTGAGCGCGACTCCGGTGCCGACTGCGACATAGTCCACATGCACGCCGGTATCCCGCTCGAATGCCGGGAGTAGCGCGTCGAGAAGACCGGAGTTGGCGGCTGAAGTCGTTGTCGCGAGCAACACCCTCGACGAACCGAGCGCGACCCCTTCCATGGCCGGTAGGCAAGCGAGCAAGGCAATCACGACGGCCCGCGGCACTTGCGATCCCCGCATCGATCCTCCCCGGCACCCTTTCCACGGCCCCGCGCGGATTCTGTGCCGTGCTTGACATAACAGGTTTCGTCCCTATGCTGTCAAGAACCGAGCGACAAGCTGATCCTGAGGCTACCAACCGGATCCGGATCGGGACGGGCGACCCGAGGCTGACGGCCGCCGCGATCCGGCCCGCAAAGAGGTTCCCTGCTCTGATGACCCCTGACGATGCGAGCGCCGCTCCGATCCTCGATCCGGGGCGCGTCCCTGAGCCGGAGGAGGCTACGGCCCCGCCGGACGGATCGATGGCCCGCCCCATGATGATCACCAGGCTCGCCTCGGGGCGCCGTGAGCAGTGCGAGGACTGGATCGTCCGGGAGGAGCGCCTCGACCTCTACATCAACGGCAAGCGACTCGTGGCCCTGGTTTGCCTGCCGAGCGACCTGGAGGCCTTCGTTATCGGCTTCCTGGTGAATGAGGGGATCCTCGAGCCTCCCTACCAGGCAGGCCTCTCCATCGATCTGGCGATTGGACGGATCGACGCGGAGGGGGCCTTCGTCGGGGGAGCGATCCGCGACTTCTATGCCAAGAAGACGCTGACATCGGGATGCGGCAGCGGCGTGACAGGGCTGGATCTGGACCAGCCGACGCGCTGCCTCAAGGTGAACACCGACCTCGTGATCCGCCCGGAGACGATCTCCTCCTTCATGCGGGTCCTCAAGACGGAGGCGTCGCTCTATAAGCTGACAGGAGGAGCCCACATCGCCGCCCTCGCGGACGCCGAGGGCCGCCCGCTCTTGACCGCACAGGACATCGGACGCCACACCGCCGTCGACAAGGTCGTCGGCAAGGCGGTCCTGTCCGGCATCGACCCGGGCCGCTGCGTCCTCTTCTGCTCCGGAAGGCTCTCCTCGGAAATCACCGCGAAGGCGATCCACGCGCGCACCCCGGTCCTCGTGTCCCGCGCCGCCCCCACCGACCTCTCGGTCCGACTCGCCCGCCGCTATCTCCTCAGCCTCGTCGGCTTCGCGCGCGGCGATCGCATGAACGTCTATTCGGTTCCCGAGAGGATCCTCGGAGGAGATTCGCAAATAGCCGTTTGACAGGGTCGGCATCGATGCCCGAGAGTTAGCCTCCGATACCGGAACGGGGGTGCTGGGCCGTGGATGATTCCAAGCCGAACCCGGAGACCGGACAGGCGTCGCGGGAACGGCATTCGAGCGGGATGGGCGCCACTCGTCCGCGCTGGCTCGACCGAGTCGAACCGGTGCTCGTCTTCCTGATCTGCCTGCACAGCCTCATCGTCGGCCTCATTCTCCTGCTGGCGCCAGGCTTCTCGGTGCGCCTCGCCGGCTGGCAGGACGTGCGGCCGCTTTTCTTCCCGCGCCAGGCAGGCATCTTCCATATCGTCCTCGCGGCCGGATACGCGACCGAGTACCTCCGCAGACGGGGGATCTCGCTCATCCTGATCGCCAAGTCGACCGCATTCTGCTTCCTCGTCGTGATGTCGCTCGCCGCCCCGACGCCCTGGGCCGTCCCATTCTGCGGCGTCTTCGACGGCCTGATGGCTGTCGCCGTCCTCCTGCTCCGCAAGTGGATTCAGGCTAATCCTGCGGTCGCGGCCTCGACTCAGAGAGGCGACCGCGCCCCCAGGCGGCCCGGGGGGGGAGCCTTGGCCGGAGGAGCCTAAGGGATGCCGCAGCCGGCGCTCATACTGACCGGCGCGTCCGGCTTTGTCGGCCGCCATCTGCTCGCAGAGCTGAAGGGGGACTATCGTATCTTCGCGATCGCGCGGCGGTCGCAGAGGGAGTGTGGCGCGCCGATCGACCCGAACATCGCATGGATGCAGGTCGATCTGGGCGACAGGGAGGATCTGGGCCGCGCTCTCCGCGAGATCCAGTCGGCTGGCGGAGCGAAGTTCCTGATTCACCTGGGCGCCTATTACGACTTCACGGGGGACCGGCATCCCGAGTACCAGCGGACGAACATCGGTGGAACCAGTAACATCCTCGATCTCGTCCGGCCGCTGCGCCTCGAGCGGCTCTTCTTCGCAAGCTCGGTCGCGGCGCACCGGTTCCCGCGGAGAGAAGGACCGATCACGGAGGCGACCCCCCCCGACGGGCCGCACGTCTATGCATGGAGCAAGCGCGAGGGGGAGAGGTTGATCCGCGAGTGCCCCAAAGTTCCGAGCTGCATCGTACGTTTCGGCGCGATGTTCAGCGATTGGTGCGAGTATCCGCCACTCTACAGCTTCCTCCAGACATGGCTCGGACGCTCCTGGCGCGCCCGCGCCCTGCCCGGAAAGGGAAACGCCGCGATCCCCTACATCCACGTCTGGGATGCCGTCAGGTTTCTGAGGCGACTCCTGGAGGTCCATGACAGGCTCGGCCAGGCCGAACCGGTCATCGCCTCCGCCGCGGGCTCCACCCCGATCAAGGATCTCTTCCACCTCGCGACGCGACACTTCTTCGGGCGGCCCCAGAATCCGCTTTTCGTGCCGCCTCCTGTCTGCGCCCTTGGGCTTCACGCCACCGATCTCATGGGCCGCGTCTCGGGGCACCGGCCGTTCGAGCGGCCGTGGATGCATTCCTACATTGACAAGCGAATGGAGGTCGAGAACACGAAGACCCGCGCGGCCCTCGAGTGGTCTCCGCTGGCGCGCTATCAGATCGAGAGGCGGTTTCCCCTCATGATCGAGCGCCTCCGCAGCGAGCCGCTGGAGTGGCGCGCGCGCAACGAGGCCGCCATGAGGCGAGAGGCCGACCGGCCGGGGCTGCGTGTCTACAAGACGCTCATCGCGGTGGAGGAAGAGGTGATCGCGGCAATGGCGAGGATCCTCGACTCCCCGTCGGGGGCCGATCTCCTGGCCGCCTTCCGAAAGCTCGACGCAGCCGAATTCCGCTGGATCGTGAGGCTGCTCTTCCGGCTCGTACTGACAACGATCCAGACCAGCAACAGGCTCCTTGTCCTGAACTACATGGAGGTCACCTGCGCCGACCGGTTCCGCGCCGGCATCCGGCCGGAGGAACTGCGCAATCTCCTCAAGCTCTTGAACGACACGATCCTCGAGAGCCTCGAGGGAAGGCCGGATTTCGCGAACCTGGGCCAGACGATCTACGATCAGATCACCGTCCCCTTGCAGCTCGCGATGGACGAGGTCCGGGAGCAGCACGATCGGTTCCAGGAGGGAGGAGTCGCGCCCGCTGAAGCCGCTGCGACCTCGCCCCTCGAGGGGCTTTCGCCGCGCGAGGCCCTCGAGCAGACCATCTTCAGCTGCCTGGTGCAGAGGAAGTAGCCCCTTGCCAGGCCGCGCCCCCGTGGGAGATCCGTGAGACTCCCCTTCCGCGCAAGGCTCCTCATGGGATTCGGCCCCGTGGTCCTGGTCATGGGGGCGACCAGCACATTCGCCGGTCTCTCCTTCATCGGCCACACGGTCATGAAGGAAGCCAAGCTCCGCGTCGAGATGGACCTGAACGGCGCCTGGTCGGCCTACGGCGAGGAGATGAACCGGCTCCAGGTCGTCGTCGGCATATCGGCACAGAGGGAGGCGATGCAAAGCGCCACCCGGACCGGGCGGGTGGGGGGATCCATCGCCTCGGAGTTCGAGACCTTTCGCAGGAAGTACGATCTGGACTACCTGACCGTGACCGACGAGAACGGGGTCGTGCTCTTGCGGTCGCGCTACCCCCACGCGAAAGGCGACACCCTCAGAGACGATCCAGTCATCGAGAAGGCGCTCGGAGGGGCGGCGAGCTCCGGCACTCTGCTCCTCTCACCCGAGAGACTGAGAAAGGAAGGAGACAATCTCGACGAGCGCGCCTTCATCCCGCTCGTCTACACCGAGAGGGCGATCCCGACCGACCGGGCCGTCGAGCCGAGGGGTATGGCTCTGGAGGCCGCGATGCCCATCCTCAACGACCGGGGAGACGTGACGGGGACGGTCTACGGAGGGGTTCTCCTGAACCGCAAGTTCGATCTCGTCGACCGGATCCGGCGCAACGTCTTCGGCGACAAGAGCTTCGGCGACCGTCCCGTCGGAACCGTGACCCTCTTCCTCGGCGACGTGAGAATCGCCACGAATGTGACCCTCGACACGGGGGCGCGCGCGCTGGGAACGCGGGTCTCCGAGGCCGTCGCGACCAGGGTTCTCGATCGCGGGGAGCGCTTCGCCGACCGCGCGTTCGTCGTGAACGACTGGTATCTATCCGCCTACGATCCGATTCGAGATCCCAGGGGCGAGGTGATCGGCATCATCTACGTCGGGCTGCTGGAGAAGACCTACTCGGGATACAAGTCGACCCTCGTCCGGCAGTACCTGGGAATCAGCCTCCTTGCCCTCCTCGTCTGCGTGGCCGTGACCCTGACTCTCTCGAGCGACTTCCGGCGACCCATTCTTCGCCTGGTCAAGGCTACGAGGGAGATCTCCGCGGGCAACCTGAACGCGCGCGTGACGCCGGTCCGGTCGAGCAGGGAGATCCACGAGCTGGGGAAGGCGTTCAACCTGATGGCCGAGGCGCTCGAGAGCGACAGGGCCAAGATGAACGTGACCTCGATCGTCCTCCAAAGGGCCTATGCGGCGGCCGAAGAACGGAACAAGGCCTACATGGAGATGCTCGGCTTCGTCACGCACGAGCTCAAGTCCCCCCTCGCCTCGATCGTCTTCGCGATCCACGGGCTCCGCGACCGGATCCTGGGCCCGCTGACGCCCGAGCAGGAGGCGCTCCTGAAGTCCGCCTCGACGAGCGCGGACTATCTCCAGGCTACGATCTTCAACTACCTCAATCTGACCAGGATCGAGGAAGGCGGCGTGCGCCTGCGACTCTCGAGGGTGGCTGCGCTCGACGAGGTGATCCGTCCCGTCCTCGAGGGGCTCTCGGAGCTCTCTGCCGACCGAGGGATGCGGATCGAGTCCGCGATCCCGGCGGAGGCCGGAGGCGTCTGGGACAGGGATCTCGTGCGGGCGGTCTTCCAGAACCTGCTGTCGAACGCCATCAAGTACGGCAGGGAGGGAGGAAGGATCCGCCTCTCCTGGCGCAGGGACGAGGAGTCGCGATTGCAGCGATTCTCCGTCTGGAACGAGGGGTGCGGATTCGATCCGGACTCCGCGCGGCGCCTCTTCCAGAAGTTCTCCCGTCTGCACGCGGGCGGCGAGGACACCAAGAGCGGGACAGGACTCGGACTCTTCGTCTCGGCGAGGATCGTGGAGAAGCACGGCGGCGCGATCTCGGCGCGCTCGGATCCGGGGCAGTGGGCCGAGTTCGTCGTCTCGCTTCCCGACGCGGCCCCGGGGTTGGAGGAGGCGGGCGCCGGCGAGCCTTCCGCTAGCGGCTAGAGCAGACACGCCCCGGAGAAGGCGCTCTAGGCGCCGGCCGGCCCTGGACTCCCCGAGGCCTCCAGGGTCTTCGCGATCAGGGCGAGGATGTCGGCCGGCTTCACCGGCTTCTCGACGAAGGCGTCGACCGGCAGCAGGGCGGTTCCGACCATCTCGCTGAAGTTCACGTGGGTCCTCGCTGTCACGCTGGTCAGCATGATCACCGGGATCTTGGAGAAGGCGCTGTAGGGCGATCCCGCCCCCCCCGTGCGCAGCTCGCTCAGGACGCGAAAACCGGCGACGAAGTCCTCCATGATCACGTCGAGGATGATGATGTCGGGAGAGACCTCGACGATCTTCCGAAGCCCCTCGGCGCCCGAGTAGGCGGCCTCGAACGCATACCCCTTCGCCGTGAAGACGAGCTTGAAGACATTCACGAGATTGACGTCGTCGTCAATCATCAGGACCTTCTTACCCTGCGTCATGCAACTCTCCCGGCCGTATGGGCCTGCAGTCGCGAATCCCGCTCCCGCGCAGCACGATCCTAGACGACCGCGGCGCCGCTGAGAAGATCGGACTTCCCGGGATGCCGGAGCGGCCGCCTGAACCGGGCCAATCCACCCGGAATCCGCGCTATCGTCCTCCCAGCTCCCGCACGGCCTCGACGATTCCCCTCGAGGCCTCCTCGATGACTCCCCCCTCGGAAGGGAAGCCGAGGGAGAAGCGGACCCCGCCCGCGAGGTGCCGCTCGGGAACGCGCATGGCGCGCAGGACGTGCGAGTGCGCGGTGGAGCCCGCGTCGCATGCCGCCCCCGTCGACGCGCTGATCCCCTTGAGATCAAGAAGCTGGACCAGGGTCGCGCCTTCGATCCCCTCGAAGGCGATACAGGTCGTGTTCGCTACCCGGTCGGCCCCCGATCCGATCGCCATCGCCCCTCTCAGCCGAGAGACGATCGCCGCCTCGAGGGCATCCCGAAGCGGTGAGAGGGAGCGCGCGTAGGTCTCCGCGCGCGCGGATGCCAGCTCCGCGGCTCTGGCGAATCCCACGGCGGCGGCCACGTTCTCCGTGCCCGGGCGCAGGCCGCCCTCCTGTCCGCCGCCTTGGAGCAGCGGACGCGGCCGGACGGCCCCGCGACACCAGAGGGCGCCGATTCCCTTAGGCCCTCCGATCTTGTGCGCCGAGAGGCTCAGCAGATCGACGCCGAGATCGCTCACGCTGACGATCATCTTCCCGACGCCCTGGACGGCGTCGGTGTGAACGAGCACGCCGCGCGGGTGGGCCTGACGGGCGACCTCTCCGACAGGCTGAAGGCATCCGGTCTCATTGTTTGCGAGCATGAGGCTCACCAGCGACACATCGCCCTCTTCCAGCGCAGCCTCCACGCCCGTGAGAGGGACGACGCCGTCAGGCGCGGGGTCGATCCGGCGGACGATCGTTCCCTGCCGCTCGAGATCGGCCGCGCATTCCAGCACAGACGCATGCTCGATCGACGAGACGAGGAGCGCTCCCGGCATCCCATGCATCGTCCCCCTGAGGGCCAGGTTGTTCGCCTCGGTTCCCCCGGAGACGAAGAAGAGATCCTCCGGAGTCGCTCCGATGAGGGCCGCGACGGAGGCGCGCGCCCGCTCCAGCGCCTCTCGCGCCCTGCGGCCCGGCGCATGGAGGCTCGAAGGATTCCCCGGCAGATCCCGCAGCGCGGCCGCCATCGCGTCGAGAACCTCGGGCAGGAGGGGCGTGGTGGCGTTGGCGTCCAGGTCAATCCGGATCATCGCTCTCCAGAAGCCCCCGCAGATGGGAGGCGAAGGCCTGATCCGAGGCGGCGAAGATCTCCTTCATAGCGGCTTCGTACTGATCGAGGAGAGCGAGGCCGCGGGCGGTCAGGCGCGTCCCGGCGTCCGCGCCCCGGCCGACCTTCGAGTCGACGAGGGAAAGGCCGAGGCGACGTTCCGAGAGCCTCAGCCTTCCCCAGAGACCCCGATAGGAGATCCCCAGCCTTTCGGCCGCGGCCTTGATCGAGCCCGAGTCACGGATCGCCTGCAGGATGCGATGGCGGCCGAGCCCATAGACGACCTTGCCGTCCCCGTCCTCGATCCAGATGCTCGTCCGGATCCTCATCTCCCAGGGCCTCCTTTCTCGAGTCTTCCCTGCGCCCGCCCCTCCCAGGGGCTCATGATAGCGCACCCACCATCCGTGTGCCCGGCGCGCGGGCGCACGACTGGTGAGCGCTCGTCCTCGGAGGAATCTAATGCGGGGACCGGCCGTCTTCTTCGATGATCCCCTCGTCATGGAGACGCAGATCGTCTTCTAGACGGACTCGACTACGCCGGAGACGCGAGCAGGCGCGCCGGCCGGTTCCTCTCTCAGTCGCCCTCGATCTCCGCCAGGAGATCCAGCTCCGGGGCGGCGTGCCGATCCCCGATTCCTTCGGCGATGAGCGTGTGGGTCGTGGCGCGCGCGATCCTGACGCGCCGCACGGTCCCCGGCCGATCATCCCCCAGGCTCGGCATGACGACCGTCTTGAAGTCGTCAGCCTTCCCGCGGACACAACCAGGATTCCGCCGGGAAGGACCCTCCACCATGACATCGACCTCGCGACCGACCCACCGGCCGTACCGCTCCGCCGAGATCTCTTCCTGGAGGGCGATCATCTCGCTCAGGCGCCGCCCTTTCTCCCGATCAGGGACGTCGTCGGGCAGCTTCCGGTGGGCGTAGGTGCCCGGCCGCGGAGAGTAGCGGAAGAGGAAGGCGCTGTCGAAGCGCACCTCGCGCATGAGGGAGAGGGTCTCCTCGAACTCCGCCGGGGTCTCCCCCGGGAAGCCGACCATCAGATCCGTCGTGAGGGCGACATCGGGAAGCGCCGCGCGGATCGTCCCGACCAGCGCGAGGTAGTCGGCCCGGGTGTGGCCGCGCCGCATCGCCGCGAGGATCCTGTCCGCGCCGCTCTGCACGGGGAGGTGGACGTGGCGGCAGAGATTGGCGTGCCTCGCCATGGCATCGAAGACCTCGGGGGTGAAGTCCGCGGGATGAGGCGACGTGTAGCGGACCCGGACGAGACCCTCGATCCGCGCGATCCGATCGAGCAGGGCCGCGAAGTCGACCTCTCCATCGAGGTAGGAGTTCACCGTCTGGCCGAGGAGCGTGACCGCGATCGCCCCCCCGTGGACCAGATCCTCGATCTGCGTCAGGATCTCCTCGTGAGGAAGGCTCTTCTCGCGGCCGCGGACGAGGGGAACGACACAGAAGGAGCAGAACCGGTCGCATCCCCGCATGATCGGAACCCACGCGTGGACCTCTCCCCTCCGCGCGGCGGGGAGGCCGAGGTAACGCTCGTCCCGCGCGAGCGCGAGATCGACCAGGGGCCCTTCGTCCCGGCGCGAGAGGATCTCGGCGAGCCTCCTGTAGGAGTCCGGGCCCACCAGGATGTCCAGCTCCGGGAGCCGGCGCAGGAGATCCTCCCCGAGGTGGCGAGCCATGCATCCCGCAAGCCCGATGCGCAGGTCCGGGCGATACCGTTTCATCAGGCCGAGCTGCCGGACCCGTCCCGCCACCCGTTCCTCGGCCCTCTCGCGCACGGCGCAGGTGTTGAGGATGACCACGTCGGCGAGGGCCGGGTCCGAGACGACCGACCAGCCGGCTTTGGTCAGAAGGCCCGTGATCATCTCCGTGTCGGCCTCGTTCATCTGGCAGCCGTAGGTCTCCAGGTAGATGCGCGGGGGCGTCTCGTTCACGCGCCCGCTCCAGGATCGCCTCCGGGCGGCCGACCGGACTGGATCTCCCCCGCCATCCTGCGGGGATCGTCCACGTAGCGCAGGATGACCCCGACGCGCTCCCCGTCGGGGAAGCGACCCTCCACCGAGACGCGTATGTAGGTGTCGGTGACCCCTTGCGCGGGGCGCCCCCGCCGGGCGCTTCCCTCGATGCGGATCTCGTGGAACTCCCCGTCCGATCGCTTGAGGTAGTCGCGCCTCAGCCCGTCGTCGAGGATTGAAAGGGCGCGCGAGCGGTCCTTCGCAACCCCGCGCGGCACCGGATCGCCGAGACGGGACGCCGAGGTGCGGGGCCTCTCCGAGTAGCCGAAGATGTGGAGATAGGCGGGCCTCACTTCCTCGAGCAGCCTCAAAGTCCTCCCGAATGCCTCCTCGCTCTCTCCGGGGAAGCCGACCATCACGTCGGCGCCGATGGCCACGCCGGGAATCGCGCGGCGCGCCGCCTCGACGACGCGCCGGTAGTCGTGCGGCCCGTAGGGGCGTCCCATCCGCTTCAGGATCGCGGCGTCGCCGCTCTGGAGCGGAAGGTGAAGATGGCGGCAAAACCGAGGCGAACCGGCGATCGTCTGCAGCAGCTCATCGTCGACCCAGCGAGGCTCGAGCGAGTTGAGCCGGATCCTCCCTAACCCCGGAACCGCGAGGAGGCGCCGCAAGAGCCCCGCGAGCGACACCCGCTCTCCTTCGCCGATGCCCGCGTAGGACGCCGTGTGGATGCCTGTGAGCGTGATCTCCTCGTGCCCGGCCTCGACGAGCGTCCGCGCTTCATCCACGACCTCCGCGGGGTCTCTGCTCACGCCACGGCCCCGCAGCGCGGGAATGACGCAGTAGGTGCACCGTTCATCGCATCCGTCCTGCACCTTGATCGCCGCGCGGGTGCGATACCCGCTCGCCGACTTCCCGTGGCGCAGAAAGCGGCTCGCGGTCGGATCGGGGTCAAAGAGAATCCCTGCGCATCCCCGCGGATCGTCCTCCGCCGATGCGAGGATCTCGGGAAGCCGCCACTTGTCGGCGTTTCCCACGACAAGGTCGGCCCCCAGCCGCGCCGCTTCCTCAGGCGCGAGCTGCGCGTAGCAGCCGGTGACCACCACCCTGCCTTCGCGTCGCGTCCGCGCCGCGCGCCGGATCATCTGCCGCGCGTCGGATTCCCCCGCGCGGGTGACGCCGCAGGTGTTCACGATCGTCAGGTCGGCCGGCGCGCCGAAAGGGACGAGACGATACCCGCGATCGCGGAGACCCCCGAGGAGACACTCGATCTCCTCCTGATTCGCCCGGCAGCCGAGGCTGCAAACGGCGACGGTCCGCTCCGCGCGCGTCGCCTCCGACCGCTGCGGCGCATGGAGATCGCCGTAGCTTTCGTCTCCGCGTTCCACTCCGCTCCCTTCGGGCATCCTTCGAGGCGAACAGACGCCTCGATTCCTCGTTCGTGCATCGTAGAGATCCCGCGCTCGCGAGGTCAATAAGCCTGGCCGTTACGCCCCGCACCGGCGATATCAGTTTCTCTTGCCGGTTGGAGGCGGTTCATGTTATCAGTCTGCTTTGGGATGTTCGAGGATCTGGATTAGGGGTTCTAATCGCCGATCAGGGGCGGGGGAAGCCATGCAAGTCGAGACGCTCAAGGTCTATTGCGACGTGATCGAAACCCAGAGTTTCTCCAAGGCCGCAATGCTGAACTACATAAGCCAGTCGGCGGTGAGCCAGCAGATCCGGGGCCTCGAGGAGAAGTACGACAGGAAGATGATCGAGCGCGGCAAGCGCAGCCTCGCCCCGACTCAGGCGGGCCACATCCTCTACGAGGGGGCCCGGGAGATCCTGGAGAGACTCCGCCTTATGGAGAATCGGATCCAGGTCTTAAGCAAATCAATTGCTGGAACCCTGCGCCTCGCGACGATCTACAGCGTCGGGCTCCATGAGCTCCCCCCCTACCTCAAGGAGTTCCTCCGCAGATACCCCTCAGCGAACATCCACGTCGAGTACAGCCGCGCCAACAAGATCTATGACGATCTCGTCAGCGGGACGATCGATCTCGGCATCGTCGCCTATCCCGTGAGACGCAGCGGCATCGACGTCATTCCTTTCCGCGAGGACCAGCTCGTGATGATCTGCGCGCCCGATCATCCCCTCGCGAAGTCGAAGAAGATCGAGATCTCCAAGATCTCGCGCAGCCGCTTCGTCGCTTTCGAGCGCGACGTTCCGACCCGCAGGGCGATCGACCGCGTGTTGCGCCAGCGGGGAGTCCCCGTCGAGATCGTCATGGAGTTCGACAACATCGAGACGATCAAGCGCGCGGTCGAGATCGGCGCGGGGATCAGCATCGTTCCCGCCCTCACAATCCGCGGAGAGGCGCAGAACGGCACCCTCGTCTCGATCGAGCTGGCCGGAGGAGATCTCAAGCGCCCCCTCGGGATCCTCTGCAAGAAGGGGAAGGAAAGAACCCAGGTGATGGAGCGCTTCCTCGACCTCGCACAGGAGTTCGCCGGCGGTTAGCTCGCCCAAAGACAACCTCATTCGACCGAACTGACGTATTGATGCGCGCTTGATTGGAGCGGGGAGGATTTTGCTTGCATCCCTCCCCCGCCGGTTCTAGCGTGCCCCTTTGCCAACCCGTGAGGGTTCTTGTTCCTTCGTTCGCCGCGGCTTCGGCCGTCGGGGACGAGATGAGACCGATGAAGGAGCGCCGCGCGATCGCGGCGGACCATAGAGGTTGTCGCAGAAGCCGCAGGAGGAGTGGGGCGCATGGCACCAAAGGAGTTTGGTGACGAGGGGCCGAAGCAGATCCTAGGTTCCCCAGCCGTCGACGATCAGGCAGCCGATCAGGCCAGGCCCGGGCTGGCGTTCCGTCGCCACTTCACCAAGCCCGGAATCGATCCATTCGAAACCCTCAGCTGGGAGCTGAGGACGGCGATCATCACCAATGAGGCGGGCGAGGTGATCTTCGAGCAGGCGGGCGTGGAGTTCCCCCGCTCCTGGTCGATGATCGCCACGAACGTGGTCGCGTCGAAGTACTTCCACGGCGCGGCGGACGCGCCGGACAGAGAATACAGCCTCAGACAACTGATTACGCGCGTTGTAGATACGGTCGCCCGGTGGGGGCGCGAGCTGGGCTACTTCGCATCGAGCGAAGATGTCGAGGCCTTCCACGACGACCTCAAGCACATGCTCCTGCACCAGATGCTCTCTTTCAACAGCCCCGTCTGGTTCAACGTCGGCGTCGAGGAGAAGCCGCAGTGCTCCGCCTGCTTCATCAACTCGGTCGAGGACACGATGGCCTCGATTCTCGAGCTGGCCAAGACCGAAGGGATGCTCTTCAAGTGGGGTTCGGGGAGCGGGACCAACTTCTCTCCGCTCCGATCGAGCAAGGAGCCGCTCTCCGGCGGAGGAACCGCATCGGGGCCGGTCTCGTTCATGAGGGGCTACGACGCATTCGCGGGCGTCATCAAGAGCGGTGGGAAGACCCGGCGCGCCGCGAAGATGGTGATCCTCAACGTCGACCATCCCGACATCGTCGAGTACATCGGAAGCAAGGCGGAGGAGGAGAAGAAGGCCTGGGCGCTGATCGATGCCGGCTACGACGGCTCCCTGACGGGGATCGCGTACAACAGCGTCTTCTTCCAGAACGCCAATCACTCGGTCCGGGTGACGGATGACTTCATGTGGGCGGTCGAGACCGACGGCCCATGGCAGACGCGCGGCGTGATGACAGGGGCGGTGATCGAGAGCCACCGGGCCCGAGACGTCTTCCGCCGGATGGCGGAGGCCGCGCACACCTGCGGCGATCCAGGGATTCAGTTCGACTCGACGATCAACACCTGGCACACATGTCCCAACAGCGGGAGGATCAACGCATCCAATCCCTGCAGCGAATACATGTTCCTCGACGACACCGCGTGCAATCTGGCGAGTCTGAACCTGATGCGCTTCCGCACGCCGAGCGGCGATCTGGATGTCGATTCCTTCTGCCACGCGGTCAACACGATCATCCTCGCGCAGGAAATCCTCGTCGATTGCGCCTCCTATCCCACGCCCAGGATCACCCAGAACAGCTATGACTACCGCCCGCTGGGGCTGGGGTACGCGAATCTGGGCACCTTCCTCATGGCGCGCGGGATTCCCTACGACAGCGACACGGGCCGCCACATCGCTTCCGCGATCACCGCCCTGATGACGGGCACGGCCTACCGGACCTCGGCTGAGGTCGCATCGATCACCGGCCCGTTCCGCGGATTCGCCGCGAATCGCGAGCCGATGCTCGCCGTCATCGCCCGGCACCGGAGCCACGTGGCGAAGATCAATCCCTCGCTCGTGCCCGAGATCCTCCTCCGCAGCGCCCGCCGGGTCTGGGACGACGCCCTCGAGACCGGCGAGCGGTGGGGCTATCGGAACGCCCAGGTCACCGTCCTGGCGCCGACGGGAACCATCGCCTTCATGATGGATTGCGACACGACCGGGGTGGAGCCGGACATCGCCCTCATCAAGTACAAGCGCCTCGTGGGCGGCGGGGTTCTGAAGATCGTCAATCAATCGGTCGCGGAGGCTCTCCAGTACCTGGGCTACGGCGAGATCCAGGCCCGGGAGATCCTCGATTACCTCGAAAAGCACGAGACCATCGAGGGGGCCCCCCACCTCCGTCCGGAGGACGTCCCGATCTTCGATTGCGCCTTCAAACCGAGAACGGGCCAGCGCTTCATCGACCACATGGGCCACGTGAAGATGATGGCGGCAGTCCAGCCCTTCCTCTCCGGGGCGATCAGCAAGACCGTCAACATGCCCCGGGAAAGCACGGTCGATGAGATCGAGCAGGTTTATGCGACTGCATGGAAGATGGGCCTGAAGGCGATCGCCATCTACCGGGACGGCTGCAAGCGGACACAGCCCCTCAGCACATCGATGGACGGCGAAGGCGCCGCGCCGAGGCCGGCCGCCCGCCCCACACGCCACCGGCTCCCCGACGAGCGCGCTTCGATCACGCACAAGTTCTCGATCGGGGGCCACGAGGGATACGTCACGGTAGGGCTCTATGAGGACGGCAAGCCCGGCGAGATCTTCATCGTGATGGCCAAGGAGGGAAGCGTCGTCTCCGGTCTTGTCGATTGCTTCGCGACGGCCGTCTCCATCGCCCTCCAGTACGGGGTCCCCTTGAAGGTGCTCGTGGACAAGTTCATCCACTCGCGCTTCGAGCCGTCGGGTTTCACGAACCACCCGGAGATCCGCTACGCCAAGTCGATCACCGACTACATCTTCAGGTGGCTTGCCCACAGGTTCCTGCCGGATCACGAGGTCGTCCAGAACGGGAAGGGAAACGGAGAGGCGCCCCATTTTCCCACCACGGCGGTGCTGCCGTCCGACGTGGGAACCGGGCCGGCGCCGGAGGAGAGCCGGCCGCCCACGGAGCAAGCGATCTTCCACATGGAGACCGACACGCCGGCCTGTCCGGTCTGCGGCTCCTTGATGGTTCGCTCGGGCAACTGCGCCCGCTGCCACAACTGCGGCACATCGAGCGGGTGCGCGGGCTAGCCCATCTCGCCCCCGGCCGCGGGGGAAGCGGATACCGGATGAAGATCTACACGCGCACAGGGGATGACGGAGAGACCGGCCTCCTGGGTCCCGTCCGCGTCCCGAAGGATCATCTCCGGGTCGACGCGTACGGAGAGATCGACGAGCTCAACGCCCACATCGGAGCGATCCGAAGCGCCATCGAGGATGGGGCCGCGGACACCCTCCTCATGACTCTCCAGAACCGGCTCTTCGATGCCGGCGCCGAGCTGGCGCGACCGCGAGGGACGCCGGTCTCCGGCAGAGACCTGAGCGCCGATGACGTCGCGGCGCTCGAGCGCGAGATCGACCGGATGGCTTCGGAGATGCCCCCCCTTCGGGAGTTCGTGATCCCCGGGGGGTGCGAGGCCGCATGCAGGGCCCACCTGGCGCGGGTGGTCTGCCGCCGCGCGGAGCGGGCCGTCGTGCGGCTCCTGAGAGTGGAGCCGGGCGAGACCGAGGTCTTGCGCTATCTCAACCGGCTCTCGGATCTGCTCTTCACGTTCGCGCGCTGGGCGAACGCGAGGGCGGGCGTGGCGGACGCGGTCTGGAGGGGCCGGCGTCCCTGAGGGGAGAGAAGAACCAAGGGGGACTGCGCGGACCGTTCTACATTCTTCCGGCGCCAAGGACGGCGGACCGCGGGCGCGGTCTGGTCTCAAGGACGGGTCCGGGAGAAGGGGCGGCCGCCGGTCCCCCGTCCTCCCGCCACATCCCGAATCCAGTTGACCTTCCCATCGCCCGAGGGGCAACCTCACCGCAGCCGGACGGCGAGGAGGAGATGATGATGGAAGGCCTGCACGTGGTCGCCAACCGGGACGTCACCAAGATCACTCTCGAAGGCGTTCCGGATCGCCCCGGAATCGCGGCGGAGATCTTCGGCACGCTGGGTGCCCAGGGATACAACGTCGAGCTCGTGGTCTCGACGGGCGGGTCCGTGGGACGGGGCGACATCAGCCTCGCCGTCAGCCGCGGCCAGGAGGAGGCGATCCTCCGCGCGCTCGAGGCGCTTCGCGATGAAGTGGGCGCCCAGGCTCTGCGCGCGAGCTCGACGGTCTCCCTGGTCAGCATCGTCGGACAACACCTCTCGACGGAGCCCGGGATCGCGGGACGCGTCTTCCGCGCCCTCTCGGCCCGCGGGATCAACATCGAGGTGATCTCCACTTCCATGTCCTCGGTGACCTGCATGATCGACGAATCGCGGACCGAGGAGGCGGTCGCCGCCCTCCGAGAGGAGTTCAAGACCGCCGGGTGACGCGCATCGGGGCCGCGGCCCCGCTTCCGACAATGGTCCGCAGCGACCCGCTTCTGCTAGTCTTGTGTCGTTCGGCTGCGTCGGAGAGGCTCCCCCGCCCCCTCTGGGCGGCGAGCGCGCCCCGAAGAGACCCCAAGGAGAATCGACATGGATCCGAGCCGCGAGACGGAACAGAGACTCGATGCCCGAACCACCTGCTCGAAGCCCGCGCGACCCGTCCCGAAGCGGGAGGGCGAGGCGCCCGCGGCCGGGCCTCCACCGGAACCGACCACGCTCTCGAACGTTCCGCTCCAGCTCCTCTACGTCGAGGAGGATGTGTCCGGGCAGGAGAAGAAGCGCGCCGAGAGACCCGGCGCCTACCCGTTCACCCGGGGGATCCACCGCGATATGTATCGGGGCAAGGTCTGGACCATGAGGATGTTCGCCGGCTTCGGATCTCCGGAGGACACGAACCGCCGCTTCCACTACCTCCTAGGCCACGGACAGACAGGGCTCTCGACGGCCTTCGACATGCCGACCCTGATGGGGTACGACCCCGACGAGCCGATGAGCCTCGGCGAGGTCGGACGCGAGGGGGTCTCGATCGCATCGCTGGAAGACACGGAGATCCTCTTCAAGGGCATCCCCCTGGATCAGGTGACGACGTCGATGACGATCAACGCGACCGCGATCATCATGCTGGCCTTCTATGTCGCGGCGGCGGAGAAGCAGGGGGTCGGGCCGGACAAGCTCCGGGGAACGCTGCAGAACGACATCCTGAAGGAGTTCATCGCGCAGAAGGAGTGGATTTCGCCTCCAGAGCCGGCGATGCGGATCATCCGCGACATGCTCGTCTACTGCACCCGGGAGATGCCCCTCTGGAACACGATCTCGATCAGCGGCTACCACATCCGCGAAGCGGGGTCGACGGCGGTCCAGGAGCTTGCCTTCACGCTCGCCGACGGGATCGGCTATCTCCAGGCGGGCATCGAGGCGGGCCTCGAGGTCGATGCCTTCGCTCCGCGCCTTTCCTTCTTCTTCGACGTCCACAACGACTTCTTCGAGGAGATCGCCAAGTTCAGGGCCGCCCGCAGGATGTGGGCGAAGATCGTCCGCGAGCGCTTCGGGGCCAAGAACCCCCGCTCCTGGCTGCTCCGCACCCATGCGCAGACCGCAGGCGTGGCGCTGACGGCGCAGCAGCCCTACAACAACGTCGTCCGAGTGACCCTGCAGGCCCTGGCGGGCGTCCTCGGGGGCACGCAGTCGCTCCACACGAACTCCCTGGACGAGACCTACGCCCTGCCGACCGAGGGAGCGGTCAAGATCGCCCTGAGGACCCAGCAGATCATCGCGGATGAGAGCGGCGTTCCGGCGGTCGTCGACCCGCTCGGCGGCTCCTACTACGTCGAGTGGCTCACCGATGAGGTGGAGAGACGCGCCTGGGAGATCATCGAGAGGATCGACGCGATGGGCGGCATCGTCGCCGCCATCAACCAGGGCTACCCGCAGCGCGAGATCGCGGCCTCGGCCTATCAGTTCCAGCGCCAGGTCGAGGTTGAGGAGCGGATCATCGTCGGGCTCAACCGCTACGCCGACGAAGACGAGGCGCCGATCCCGACCCTGAGAATCGATCCCGAGGTCGAGAGGCGCCAGATCGAGCGCATCCGGGCCCTTCGTTCGCGCAGGGACCCGAAGAAGGCGGAGACGGCCTTGAGGGCCGTGGAAGATGCCTGCAGGGGCGACGCCAATCTCGTCTATCCGATCCTCGACGCCGTCAAGGTGGGCGTCACTCTGGGCGAGATCTGCGCGATCTTCCGGAAGGTCCTGGGCGTCTACCGAGACCCGGCGATCCTCTAAGGGTCGACGACCGCGACCGGGCTCGGGTCGCCGACGGACTCCCGGCGAGCCTCGGCGGAATGGGCCAAATGGAGGAAGGCCCACCCTCGCGGGCGGGCCTTCCTCTTCACTCGACTACCGGGTCGTCACTACCGGTACGTCGCCTTGATCTTCCCCCAAGTCGTGTTCTGCGTCGGGACCGGCGGGCAGTCATCGACGCAGTCCTCGCCCGGGACCCACAGGTAACCGCCCTGCCTTGTGCACTCTTCCTCGGTCAGAACAAGGCACGTTCCGTCCGTGAAGCAGCACGCGCCAGGCGGAGGAGGCGACGGACACGGATTGTTCGGCACGCACGGACCGCCGAACCAAACGAGCGGCGGCACGCAGAGCGCCTCGAGGACGAAGAAGCACTCGCCCGTGGCGAGGTCGCAGCAGGCTCCCGGCTGCGGGCAGGTGACGCCCGCGCAGTTGGAGCCCAGACCGTAGAACTCGCCGTTCTGCGCCATGCACTCCTCGGGCCTGACTTCGATGCAGAGACCGTTCGGCAGACAGCAGGCTCCGTAGCACTCGTCATACCTGACGTTCAGGAACGTCACATGGACGATCTCGCTGCTGACCAGATCGACCTCGTAGCTCGTCGGACCGACAGCCATCCAGCCCGGAGGCAGGTCCTCGAACACGGTGTAGTGCCCGAGAGGAATCCCGTGGAAGCAGACCTGCCCGTCGCCGTTGGTCTGCCTGCAAATGGTGTCGCCTTCCGGCGTCACGATGCAGAGCCACCAGCCGACCACGGGAGGATCGCCCGGATCGAGCTGCCCGTTGCAGTTCGCATCCCTGAACTTGTGGATGCAAAGGTTCCCCTGGGTCGCGCAGACGTAGAACGTGACCTCTGCGTTCGCCTCGTTCCCGCTCTCGTACGACCAGTACTCCACGCGGACCCAGTACTTGCCGTCGTTCAGGCCGTTCGGGACGACCCAGTTGCGGGTGATGTTGACGCCCGTCGCTCCCGGGTAGGTCTGGGACTCGAGGATCACGGTCCGGGTCGGGTCCTCGAGTTTGTAGTAGACGTACCGAGGAGTCGTCGCGTACTCGATGTTCCAGGAGATCTCCTCCGTGCCGCCAGGATTCACGATGCAGAAGGGCGGCTCAGGGTCGCGCCCGAGACTGATCGTCGCGTCGCGGTCTTGACCGAGCACCGGGGAAACGATAACGAGGATCAACAGCGCGCCCAGCGCGAGGCGGTTCCAACTCTTCATAGGCACCTCTCGGGAGAACTCGTGCGATATCTCCGCTTCGTCGTACTGTGAAGGGCCATGGGGCAGCCACGCCCCGTTCCATGGAACTTGTGTAACCTACATTCCGCATGTGCGCGCGAGGTGTTCCGGGAATTTCTGCCCTGCTGAC